>JAHDFV010000397.1 GCA_020627985.1 Saprospiraceae bacterium | reverse complement strand
TACCACTCATTTAGATTTATTAAATAATTCTACTAATAGATTTTGACTGTTAGTTGGGTGGCGTCTTATTATCTAAATTCAAAATTATATTACAATGAATTTTTTTAGAAAAATTGCCCAAAATGAATTGGGAAAATTATTTGAGAACCAGGAATGGTTCGAAGACCCCTCCGTATTTAAAGTAAGTACTCCTAATTTCGAACAGGAACTTAAAAAGGAAAAAGAACAATTAGAAAAAAAGGTAATGGACGATGCCGAGGATATTGTAAAAAAAGGATGTCCAAAAGAGAAAGGAGATAAACTATCTTCATACTTAAAACCTTTTGCCTCTTCTGTTGGAACCTTATGCGAAAAAGTGCATAGCACAATGCAATGTAATGGCTTAGCTCGTTACAAAAATCGTGTAGTGGCTATTACGGAAGAAAAAGTTGGTATTCTTCAAAAAGAGCAAACTGATTTGAAAAATGAAATCAGAACATTAGAAAGAAAATATAGAGATTTAAAAGAACGAAATATATTTTCTAGATGGGTTTTCTTCTTCCTTCTTGTTATCGTTGTGTTCTTCATTGGAATGGACGCGGGATATAATGCTTCTGCTTTTCAAGCATTAGGATTGAATAATATCAAGGCATGGGGCATATCCTTAGTTGTTGTGGTTGGAATAGCAGTTGCAGGATATGAATTAATCGAAGAGGTAAGAAAAGATGAAACCGAAACCAAGTCTTGGTACAAAATTATTGGATTAAGTGTATTCATTCTTTGCATCTTTTTAGGTATTGCTTATTTGAGAATTATCTACTTGAATGTAATTGGAGAACAATCCATTTCCATCATTTTTAGCGTACCTGTTTTTATGATTATCAATATTTTGATATTTGGTGTCACCTCATGGATTATTCATACTTTTTTTCCGACTCGTGAACAAAGAAAAATCCTTATGGAGTTGGGAGAAATAGAAATCAAATTAGAAGAAGCCAACAAATCTTTAAAACAAGCGATTGAAGATGAAAAAGATATCAAAACGGAATCATCTAACAGATTACAAAGATGTGACGATTTGATGGATTATTCCGATGATTTGATTAAAGAACTTTTAAGTTTCTACGAAAAAATTGTCGGGCAATGGATAAAAGAAGTTACACTTTTACTTCCATACACTCCAGACTGTATGGAACAAGATATACCTCAAGTTAAATATCGATTGGTAAAAAGGAATGAAGACTAACCTCATTCCTTGAACGATAAAAACAACAATAATTCTTAACTTATAATAACTGTAATTATGCATAATTTGAAATTAATCATTATATGCATGGTGGGTTTAGCATTGCTAAACTCATCATGCAAAAATCATAAAACTAATGAATGGGTACTCCTTGTAGACCAAACAGATACTTCTATTCCGAAACCTACTATTCATTCCTTACAACCGAAATTGGAATTGGATAAAAACAAATGGAATGGAATAAAAGTAAAGAAAGTAGTTATCAGCAATGTGAAATATGGAGAAGAAAAAATTCTCGAAATTCCTTCAAAAAAAGCATTCTATTCTAACGAATTTGAACGCAAGAAAGAGATAGAGCAATTTATTCTCAATTTAGATACAATGATGCAAGTAAAAGAGGAAGAAGATTACAAACAGTCTATCATTTTTCCCATTATTGTTAGAGAAGCTAATATTCTTTCAAAAAGTACATTACAAGGTAAAAAAAGGCTCATTATTTATTCCGATTTAATAGAAAATACCAATCTGATTTCATTTAGAAAATTGCCTTTTTCTTCAAATGAAAATGATATGGATTTATGGTCAAAATTGGAAAATCATTACGACTGTACCCTATTAGAAGATTTAAAATCTATAGAAATCAGCATTGTATATAGAACGAAAGACTTCAATCATTCTCAGCGATTTTCAAAAATTGCAGAAATTTACAAACAAAAGTTTGAAGAGAAAGGAGCAAAGGTAAATATTACATCAACAATTTAAATTATGGAAAATGGGACGTAACACACATGACAAAGCTTTTAAGGTTGCTAAGAGCATCTTCAAGCTATTTTTTAAAATTATTTGGAAGCTCGTTATCATTTGCGTAAAAATATATTTAGGCTGTTTCTACATCGTCAGTAAACTTTTAGAATTAAGCTTGAGCCATTTTAATAAAGCAATTGAATTGTTGCTTCTTGGAAAAACTAAATAATCATGATTAAATTTATATTTGGATTAATCAGGGATATCATCTTGATACTCCCTGATGCCCTTGACCCTTTATTTAGCTCTTTTATGCAAGCAGGCAAAGAGTTCAACCCACATAATTATAATGCAGAATTTCTTGATGAAAAATCATTATT
Source organism: Saprospiraceae bacterium (assembly GCA_020627985.1). Taxonomy (GTDB): domain Bacteria; phylum Bacteroidota; class Bacteroidia; order Chitinophagales; family Saprospiraceae; genus JAHDCE01. The sequence continues at coordinate 715 of JAHDFV010000397.1, read as the reverse complement.
CTCCAATTTAAATGATGGATTTTGTTTAACAGGAACAGGCAGTTTATCCAGTCAATTGAGTTTTTCCAATTCAATGATTATAGGTGGCACAGGAGTAGGTAAATCAGCAACGACACTTATCCCAAGTATTCTTAATATGAATGCTTCAATGATAATTAATGATCCTTCTGGAGAATTATTTTCTAAAACAAGTGGCTTCAAAAGTCGCTGTGGCTATAAAATTATGGTATTGGATTATTCACGACCTGAAATTTCAATAGGATATAATCCGATAGAACGAGCCACAACCGTTTCTGAAATCAGCAAAGTAGCTACTACTTTAATTCGTGCTTCATTGGGAGAAAAAAGTAATGACCCATTTTGGACATTACAAGCAGTAAATCTTCTGATTATTCCGATTACTTTGGTAAAAGGCATGGACAAGAAATATCAAAACTTAGCCAATGTTAGAAGACTATTGCATGTTATGTCGGGTGACCCAAAAAAGATGGATAGGCTCATTATCAAGGCAGAAAATCCTCGACTTTTGGAAAGCTACAAAGCATTCGTTGCAATGAGTGACAAGACATTTTCAAGCATTGCGGCGACTGCTTTAGCGGCTTTAAATTTATTTCAAGATGAAAAAGTAGCTCAAGTAACCGCTCATGACACTTTGGATTTAGAAGCCTTTAGAAATGAAAAATGTATTTTGTATATTCAAAATTCAACCATTGAT
>JAHDFV010000396.1 GCA_020627985.1 Saprospiraceae bacterium | reverse complement strand
AGAGGAATCAATAGATAAGGGAACAATAGGTGAAAGAATAGCTTACATTTTTTCTTCATCAATATCAAAAACCATTTCGTCTTCTTTATTCAATTCAACAGAAATCATTTTCTTGTTTAATGTATTATCTGTAGCAAGACTTTTGTTTCTTGGTCTTTTCTTCTTTACTTTTTTAACAGCAACTACTTCTTCAACTTCTTCAATAGAAACCGCAATATTATAATCTGGTACAACATTTTTAATAACTGGAATAGGTTCAGCCATAATTTCAGTTTCTTTCTCTTGAGTCATATACATGGTTGCCATCATTCCTACAACAAGGATACCAGCAACATAACTCAATTTACTTAATCTTCGTTTTAACCAAAGATTAAGTGGTAGGTGTTCTTTAACACCAACCCAAACTTTTTCTGAAGGAACAACTTCTTCATCAGAGAATGCATTTTTGAACATTTCATCAATGTTCTCATTATTGCCATCTATATTTTCAGCTATATTGTTCCAAATGTCTTTATTAGGGCTGTCTTCCCAATTGTCGAAAGCATCCTTAAAAAGATCATCTATATGATTGTTTTCTTTACTCATTTTATATTTTTTAACATACGATGCAACATAGCTCTTGCTCGAGCTAATTGAGATTTAGAAGTACCTTCGGAAATAGTCAATTTTGCTGCTATTTCTCTGTGTGTAAATCCTTCAATTGCATAAAGGTTAAAGACAGTTCTATACCCTATTGGCAATTGTTGTATTACTGACAATAAATCTTTTCTTGATAATTTACTGACTGCATCTTCATCTTTACAACTGACATGATATGCTGAATCAATCTCAACATATCTTTGCGTTATTGTTGCTTTTCGATAATGTTCAATTGAAGTATTGATAAAAACACGTTTTATCCATCCTTCAAAAGATCCATCACCTCTAAATTTATCTAAGTGGTTGAATACTTTGATGAAACCTTCTTGCAAAATATCTTCTGCACTTTGGTGGTTGTTAGCATAACGTAGACATATCGCAAACATTTTAGGAGCAAAGTACTTGTAAAGTCTTTCTTGGCTCGTTCTATTGCCTGCAATACATTCCTGAATTAAATTTTCAGGAATCGCCCGTGTTTTATTTAAGGACAATTCTGCCATTACATGATAGTTAGTTAAAAAGTTTTCTAAATAGTATGTTTATCTCTAATAGGTTTTACCTATAATTTTAAATGTTTCATGAACTTTTTAAAAGCTCTAGCCCTATGACTAATTTGATTTTTTTCTTCAGATGACATTTGGGCGAATGATCTTTTTTCATTTTCTGGAATAAAAATAGGATCATATCCAAATCCTTTTTCTCCCATTTTTTCTGTTGCAATATTCCCTTCACAAACACCTTCAAACGTAAGAATATCGCCAGCATTTACATAGGCAATAACTGTTCTAAAACGGGCAATTCTGTCAGAATTATTGTTTAATTCACTCAATACTTTTGCCATATTTGCTTCTGGATCTTTTTGATCTCCTGCATATAATGCTTTTTGAATCGCATTCCCTTCAATAGAACCAGAAGTTTCAGGTATTTCTTCAAAACATTGGATATCATTTAAACTCAATAGTTTGAATTTTTCTCCAAGCATTTGAGAGATTTCTCTTGTTTTATTATCATTTCCAGTAGCAAAAAGTAATTCCATTTACTAATGTACTAAACTCCAAACAATTCCTTTAATCCTATCCATAGATTCTTTTTTAATTCCTTTTGTGTGGCTATACTTGATAATGCATCACCTATAAGGAATTGTATTCCATTAATGGTAAATGGATTATACATATTAGATTCTACATTAATACAAAGTTTAATTGGATCCATTCCTAAAATAACAACAGAAGAAATTTCGTTCTCCTTTAGATATGGGATTAAATGAATATTTGTATTTTCTTGACAATGCATTAATAAAACATCATCCTTCGTAAAATTAATTGCCGAAATGATTTTATATAAAAAATCTAAATGATCTTTATCATTCAAAAGATAGACGAATAAAACTCCTTTTTGGTTGCTTCCGACAATATTTTTAGCGAATTTTTCCGATTCTTGTACTGTATAGATTGTATGATTAAATTGCATTTGTAAAATTTAATTTTGTATTGACTAGAAATACCGAAAGAAAACCAAAGAAAAGTGATTTTTTAATAAAAAAAAGAAAATTATAATCTAAAAATCTGTATTTTTGTTACAAATAAAAACTGTAAATCATGGAAAAGCTTAAAGTAAAAACGTCTTACGATATAAAGGTAACCAAAGTTGCAGAATTAAAAATATTGATTTTGATAATTTAATTTTTGGTCGTGTTTTTTCTGATCACATGTTTATGGCCGATTATATAGATGGTGAATGGAAAAATATTGAAATTAAACCTTTTGGTAATTTAAATATGCACCCTGCTTCTAATGTTCTTCATTATGGTCAAGCCATTTTTGAAGGGATGAAAGCCTTTAAAAATCAAGAAGGAGAACCTGTTCTTTTTCGTTTAGATGAAAGTATTGCTAGATTCAATGCTTCTGCAAGGCGTCTTTGTATGGCTGAAGTTCCTGAAGAACTATTTGCAAATGCTATTAAACAATTAGTAAAATTAGATCAAGACTGGATTCCTACATTTGATGGAGCTTCCTTATACTTACGCCCTTATTTAATCGGAACGGATGGATATTTAGGTGTCAAACCTTCTAATTCTTTCAAGCTAATAGTTTTTACTTGCCCAGTAGGACCTTACTATCCGAAACCCGTTACATTAATTACTGCTGAAAAGTATGTGAGAGCAGTAAATGGTGGTGTTGGTGAAGCAAAAGCAGCTGGTAATTATGCGGCTTCTCTTCTACCGATGCGTTTAGCAAATGAAGCAGGATACGATCAAGTCATGTGGATGGATGCTGTTGAATTCAAATATATCCAAGAAGTGGGTACAATGAATTTATTCTTTGTAATTGGAGATAAAGTAATAACACCCGCTACAACTGGTGCAATTCTTAAAGGAATCACTAGAAAAAGCTTTATTGATATTCTGAAAAGTAAAGGAATTCCTGTTGAAGAAA
>JAHDFV010000395.1 GCA_020627985.1 Saprospiraceae bacterium | reverse complement strand
AGGAAATTAAAAGTATGGGAGATGCTGCTTTTGGTAAGTATAAAGAATCCAAAGCCTTTGGTTTATCCATTTTCCATACTGCTTTTAATCTAACCAATGTCCTTTTAATGATTGGCTTTGTTCCCCTATTAGTCCGATTAGCTATTAAGTCTGTAAAATCAAAAGGTGAGGAAGATGAGGAGTATCGTTTAGGCAATATTACAAAAGGATCTACTCCTGAATTATCAATCATTGAAGTACAAAAAGCAGTCGCTAAATTTGGTGATGTTACAGGTCGTTTATCACAATTTTCAAGAGATTTATTCTTAGAAACGGATGAGAAAAAACGAAAGACTATTCACGATCGCATTGAAAAATATGAAGATATCGCAGACAATATGGAAGTAGAAATTACTGAATATTTAACGTCTATGGGTCGTAAGGAATTGACAGATAAAACTATGCTTCGCACAAGAGGTATTATGAATATTGCTAATGATCTTGAGCGAGTAGGTGATATTTATTATCAAATTTCTAAAACGATTGAACAGAAGAATGAACAAAAAATTTGGTTCAATCAAAAGCAAAGAGATAATATCAATGCGATGGCAAATTTAGTGGATAAAGCTTTTAAAGAAATGAATCGTAACTTAAATAAAAATTACGACGAAGTAGTTACAACTGAAGCTAGGAAATTAGAAGATGAAATCAATCAACTACGAAATAAATTACGTAAAGAAAGTGTGTCTTACATTCATGATGAGGATTATAATGTAAAAAGTGCTTTAGTGTATAATAATTTATATGCTTCTTTAGAGAGAGTAGGTGATCATATCATCAATGTAACAGAAGCCATTACTGGAGAAATATAATTTTTAGATTTAAATTTTTAAAGGCGATATTCATTGAATTGAATATCGCCTTTTTTATCTTTAGGCTTAAACTTATATTAAATGACATTAAAAGAAAAGTGGCGGAAGAAATTTAAATTTATTAACTGGTATTTTCCTTATTTATTTTCAGGAATAAAAATAACAGAAGTTGATCAAGAAATTACTCGGATTGTAGTTGAAATGAAATTAAAATGGTTCAATCGAAATATGGTTGGAACCCATTTTGGTGGTTCATTATATGCTATGTGCGACCCTCACTTTATGTTTATTATCATGATGAATTTAGGCGGTGAATATATTGTTTGGGATAAATCTGCTAAAATAGAATTCTTAAAACCTGGCAAAGGAACAGTAAAAGGAATTTTTGAAATATCTTTAGATGAAATACAAAAAATAAAAGAAGATATTGATGAGATCGGCAAAAATACCTATTGGTTTAAAGCACAAGTTAAAGATGAAAGAGGAATTATTGTAGCAGCATTAGATAAAGAAATTTATGTTAGAAAAAAGAATTTTACTCCCAAAGCTTCGTGAAGCTCCTCGATTAAAAGAAATTAAAAAAATACATAAAGGAATACAATCTTTTATACACCAGCCCCCTGTTCTTTCTTCAAATTCTATTAATAAATTAATAGGAACTTCTGTTTATTTTAAATGCGAAAATTTTCAAAAAAATGGGGCATTTAAAATAAGAGGAGCAATGAGTGCTGCTTTATCTTTATCGAATAAAGAATTGCAAAAAGGAATTACAACACATTCATCTGGCAACCACGCCCAAGGTGTTGCTAAAGCAGCGCAATTATTAAAGGTCCCTGCTTATATTGTTATGCCTCATAATTCTATTGTATCAAAAATGAATGCTACGAAAGAATTAGGTGCTAAAATTATTACGTGCAAACCAACGATTAAAGATCGAGAAAAAACAGTACAGAAAATAATGAATAAAAAAGGGGCTGTTTATATTCACCCTTACAATGATTTTAATGTTTTAGCAGGACAAGGGACAGTTGCAATTGAATTTTTAAAACAGCAAAAAGATTTAGACTTTCTTTTAGCACCTGTTAGTGGAGGTGGATTATTAAGTGGCATTTCTATTGTAGCCAAAAAACTAAATCCTGATTTAAAAATTATAGGTACAGAACCCCAAAAAGCAGATGATGCTTTTCGTTCTTTTTACGCTAAAAAATTAATTTTAAATTCAAATTCGCCTCAAACAATTTGCGATGGTTTAAGAGCCAATCTAGGTGATAAAACTTTTCCTATTATTTTAAAAAATGTCGATAAAATTATTCGAGTAAAAGAAAAAAGTATCATTAAAGCCATGCAACTCATTTGGGAAAGAATGAATATAATTGTAGAACCATCTTCTGCTGTACCCCTCGCTGCAATTTTAGAAAACAAAAAATATTTCAAAGGAAGAAAAGTAGGAATAATAGTAACAGGAGGAAACTTAGATTTAAAAAATCTACCATTCTAAAAATATCAATTTTACTTGTCTTCTAACCGACGTTCACTAAAACTAAAATCTAGGATAGTTTCATATCTTTAAGGAAATTTAATTCGAGTATGATTTATAGATTTTTATTTCTTTTCATCTTTTCTTTCGTTTCTATTTTGGCTACCGCTCAAAGAGACAGTATTCCTAAAAAAGAAAAAAAAGTAACATACACGATTTTACCTATCGCTTTTTATTTACCTGAAACTGGATTTGCATTTGGAGGATTAAGTTCTGTTGCTTTTAGATTTAAAGGAGAAGAAAAAACGAGTAGACCTTCTCAAGTTATTCTAGGTGGAGCATACACTTTAAAAAAACAAGTTTTATTATATTCTCCTTATCAGTTTTATTTTAAAAATGAACAAAATAGAATTTTAGGCGAAATTGGCTACTATAGATATTTTTTCAATTTCTATGGTTTAGGTCCAAACACGCTTTTAGAAAACAAAGAAGTTTATCGGGTAAATTTTCCTCGATTTTACAATCGGTACTTACGACAAATAAAAGGACCACACTTTGGAGGAATCGGTTTTAAATTTGATTACTTTGATATAAAAGAAATAGAAGCTGGAGGCAATATTGAAACTGAAAATTTAATTGGACAACAAGGAGGGAGTACATGGATGACATCTCTTACTTATTTATTAGATAATCGAGATCATTTATTTTTTCCAACGAAAGGATTTTATGTCGATTTTAATATTGACATGAGT
>JAHDFV010000394.1 GCA_020627985.1 Saprospiraceae bacterium | reverse complement strand
GTTTTACAAGCACTTACAAATCATTTTAACTTTAGTTTTTAAATCACTTCATTATCAGAAAAAGGAAACCCATTCCAAAGATTAAGAATAACATCAATTATTTTTCGTCTTAAAAAAAGTGCCTCATTAGCATTATACTAATCAGGCACAAAATCGGCATATCTTACATATTCTTAAAGAGTATATGTTTTTTTCTTCTTTCCTTTTTTCAAAGGTTTTTCCTTTTTCTTTTCTGGTGTTTTAGATTTATTTTTTGGGCTTAGTTCTTCTCTATTTTCAAATTCTTCTATTGGGAAGTCTTCAAAATCAAAAGCATTTCCTAGTTGTCCTTTTAATTTCTCAAACATCTCAGAAAAACCAGCCATATCTTCATTTCCAAAGAAAAATTGGAAACCTTCTCCGTTTGATTCTGGAATCTGCTTGAATAATTCTCCAAAATTTTCGATTCCATTTGGTAACTCACCGCCTGGTGCAACGATAATTGTATCTCCGTTTATGATGATGTTTCCATCGCTTTCGAACATCATATTACCCATCGCATCTTGCATCTCTTTCATCGCTGAATTGAAATCCAGTTCAAAGGCATCCATTTTTTCCTCAATCTCTTTCTTAAATTGTTGAATATCTACTTGATTCTCTTCTGTTTGAGCAAAAGAAAAGGAGAATCCGAAAACTACTATACTTAAAATCAAAAATAGCTTCTTCATAGTTTTGATAAATGGTTGATGAAATAATTTGAATACAAATTAAAGACAATCTTTCAAAAAGAAAAGTTGCATCACTATTTTACATTCTCTTTAACAATCCTCCAAATCGCCATGGCTAAAAAGATGACACTTTCATCAAGATTAAGATTGTTTTCTACAGAATCTAAAGCTCTTGGATTCACATCATTATTGAATTCGTTTTTCTGAAGGATATGCCCAGCATCTTTGTTACCAATAACAATAGATGTATAGCCCTCCATTCGATTTTCTAAGAAGTTCGCTAAAATGCTACCATCCGTTCCATATAGCTTACCTTCCATAATCTTACCTAAAGCAACTCCATTAATCTGAACATCCACTTCTTTCGGATATTCATAAAAGAATAATTCATTCCCTTCTGTTTGGGCATATAAAACTCCTATTTGATCTTTGGTAGGATACACTTTATATCCATAACTAAAAATGGGTTCTTGGTATATGGATGCGAATGCGCCACTAGATGTAAATCCTCTTTTTCGTGATATTTGCTCTTCGATTTTATTTAAGGACAAAATTTCAATTTCATCTTTTTTCCAAGGAATCAATCTTCCAGTAAAGCGTTGGGTTAACTTTTTTAATTTCAGAAGATCTTTTGGCATTTGGTCCTTGATTGGCATTCTGATCACTTTTTGTGATGAGTAGGTTATGATCAAAATTAATATGAACCATAACCACCAAGAACGTAAGAAAAACAAGCCTAATATTATCATGTGATTATTTTTATACAATTTACGATTTAGCCTTCATTAATGTTGAGTTTGAACCGTTTCATATCCTTCATTTTCGATGAATGTTCTATAAAATCCGACAAGGGAAATCGCATTATGATTGTTAAATGAAAACCATAAGAATTTCTTAACACTGATCTTTAAATAAGAATCTTACTCATATTCATTTAGATTTGTAAAAAATTTGCTTTATGATCAATTCTAAACTTTTATTTTTTATTCTTTTCTTATTTTTAAGTTCATGTCAAAATGGTTCAAATACAAAGGAATCTAACACAAGAATACAGCATCAAGATATACATCTACTTATTGGAGAATGGACTGGGAGTTTAACATATATAGATTATCGTACTAATAAACCCTATGAAATGCCCGCTAACTTAATCGTTGAAAAAGGCAGGAATAAAGACGAATTATTTCTTAAGAATATTTATCCAAATGAAACTTCGGCAAATAATATAGATACTTTAATTATTACAAATGATGGTTCTTTTATAAATAATCAACCTGTTGTTTCAAGAGATATTTTAGATGGTGGTGTTATTCGAATTATTACAGAACAACAAGGAAAAGACAATAATAAAGTTGCTAATCTGAAACATATTTATCTCATAGGTAAAAATAATTATTCAGATACGAAAGAAGTTCAATTTCAGGATTCTAAAGCTTGGTTAAAGAGAAGTGTATTTTCGTATAAAAGAAAAGAATAAAATATTAAAAAGTTTTATTATTACCTTTATTTCAAAAATTGTTTTTCTAATTTAAATTTAGTAAATGAAAATATTGATCCTTTGTACGGGTAATTCTTGTAGAAGCCAAATGGCGCATGGTTATTTTAGCCATTTACTAGGAGAAAAAGCAGAAATTTATAGCGCAGGTACTAAAACACATGGTGTTAATCCTAGAGCAATTGAAGCAATGAAAGAACAAGGGATAGATATTAATCATCATACTTCTAATTTATTGGATGAATATTTAGATATAGAATTTGATTATATCTTTACGGTTTGTGATAACGCTAAAGAAGCTTGTCCTGTTTTTCCAGGTCAAAAGAAGATGATACATAAAGCTTTCCCAGATCCGTATGATGCTGAGGGAACGGAAGAAGAAATCAAACAGGAATTTAGAACAGTAAGAAATATGATTCAATTATATGTTGAAGGTTTTGTAGCTGGGATAAGTCATTAATTTTTAATTACTTTTTTAAGACCCAATATTCTACATCAATTTTTTCTCCATCTCCTCGATCATATTCCTTGATACCCATATGATCAAAAATGAAATTATTTTTTTTAGCTAAAGCTCTACTTGCTTGATTTATTTTATCTATTCTCAAGTAAATCTTGTGTATGCCCCAAACGGATAAAATAAGCTTTGATAATACTTTAATAGCATTAGAGGTAATACCTTTCCCTTGTTGATCTTCATCAATCCAATAAGCCAATTCACATTCTTTAGTATCCCATTCAAAATTTTTAGCAACAATAAAACCTATTAATTTATGTGATTTTTTATCTTCTAAAAGATATGCCATTTGTTTTTGGGTTTTAGCTAATTCTATTTTATTATTAATGTAATTTTTAGTTCTTTTTATCGAGTTTAAATACCCC
>JAHDFV010000043.1 GCA_020627985.1 Saprospiraceae bacterium | reverse complement strand
TGTAAACAAAACACAAAATTTTGCATAATCTTTCTGATACTATTGTTGCTTTATCTACTCCTCAAGGCGAAGGGGCTATCGGTGTGATACGCCTATCTGGAGAAAATGCAATTTCTATTTGCGATACTGTATTTTGGGGTAAAAAACTTATCAATCAACCAACACATACTGCTCATTTTGGCACTATAAAAAATGAAGATGGCGCTATCATTGATGAAGTGCTAATTACCATTTTTAAAAATCCTAAATCTTATACTGGTGAAAATGTTTGCGAAGTTTCTTGACACGGATCTTCTTTTATTATTCAACAAATTTTACAATTATTTGTACGGCAAGGCGCTCGTACGGCTAAACCAGGTGAATTTACTTTAAGGGCTTTTATGAATGGGAAAATGGATTTATCCCAAGCAGAAGCTGTTACTGATTTAATTGCATCTGAATCATCTTCAAGCCATACTATTGCGATGAATCAAATGAGGGGTGGTATCACTAAAGAAATTTCAATACTCAGACAAGAACTTATCGATTTCGCTGCGCTAATTGAATTAGAATTAGATTTTGGAGAAGAAGATGTTGAATTTGCTGATCGCAATAAACTACAAAATCTCATTTTAAAAATTAATGCTTATATCAAAGATTTGATGAATTCTTTCCTTTTAGGAAATGCAATCAAAGAAGGAATCATTACTGTAATTGCTGGTAGACCTAATGCAGGAAAATCTACTTTGCTCAATGCTTTATTAAACGAAGATAGAGCCATTGTCTCTGAAATTGCTGGCACTACTAGAGATACGATTGAAGAAACTTTGAATATTAATGGAATTACTTTTCGATTAATTGATACTGCTGGAATAAGAGATGCCACGGATCAAATAGAAGCTATTGGAGTTAAAAAAACATATGAAAAGGCAAGCCAATCTTCTATATTGATTTATGTCTACGACATGATGGAATTAGAGTGGCCTCAAATCAAAGCCGATATAGATACACTTTATAAGCCTGGTATGAAAGGTTTGATTATTGAAAATAAATTAGATGTTTTCTTTTCCATGCATGCTAATGCTCGATGGAATTATGAAGAAAATCAAAAAAGGAAAAGTAAAGAAGAAAATTGGGGCGCTATTTATGATGATTTACAGGAAATGGGTTTCGAAAAGTTAAGTCTTTCTGCTAAACAAAACAACGCATCATCTCAAATCAAAGATGCTCTTTTTCAATTTATACAAGGAGATAAAGATATTCAAAGTAATACTATTATTTCCAATACCAGACATTATGATGCTCTGAATGGTGCATATGAATCTTTGAACCAAGCCTTACAAAATTTAACTATCGGTACTTCTGGTGATTTTGTGGCAATGGACATCCGCCATTCACTTCAATTCTTAGGAGAAATCACTGGTGAAATTAGCTCTGATGATTTATTGGATTCGATTTTTTCACGATTTTGTATTGGGAAATAATCAATTACACCTTTAGCTACTGGTTTGAAATTGAATTATTATAAAATCAAGGAATTTATTTAGTTTTGTGATATGAAAAATAATAAGACCAAAACATTAGTGCATTCTAAGCATATTGATTTGGGAATAGAAAAATATAAAGGAGTTCTTTCGGATAAAATTCAAATCCATTTAGATAATAATAAATGGAATTTCAAGGCATACCTTTTTCAAGACAAAAGAGTATTATTAGTTTATCCAGGTAAAACTTTTGGCTTATTATATACTTCTGAAAATGACCTTTATGAGGATATGGAAAAAGAAAATAAATTATCTCAAATCGATAAGTTGGATAACTTATAATTAAAAAAACGGAATGAAAAATCATTCCGCTTTTTTATCTTAGTTACAAGGGTTATAAGTAGGATCTGTTTGGTGATATTTACTTTCTAAGGTACTTTGCACACTTGTAGGTAAATTAGAAAACAAATCATAACCTGTTTTAGATTCAATTTCATCTACCGTTGTAATAAATGAAGAATCATCCCAATCATAATCAGCCACTGCTTGAGAATTTGGAATATCAATAGCGATCACCATACTTTGTCCAGTTATTGCAGCTAAATCTTCATCATCTCCTTTTGGTATTGCTATGGCTACTTTCCAAATTGAAGCTGGAATTGTTATTTCATTATCTCCGTCCGAAATTGTTGTTCTATAGCCAAAAAATCCATCACCTCCTAAACCATAATTTCCCATTACGATATATAATTCCATATCTTGATCTGCTAAATATCTTAAATAGCATTCCCAAGCCACCCAAATCTCTTGATTGTGAAAAGGGGATTGCGGAACCATATTGGTCATAAAAAAAGTAGCTGAATTAAAATTATCAGAACAAAGTCGATCGGCAGATGGACAGTTATGTCCTCGATCAAAACCAGTATTTTTATAACTTTCACTATCTGGGGCATACCAATCAGATGGTAAAAATGGATTTTGTCTAAAATCATCTTGTCTGTTCCCATCTCCAGAATACCAGTCAGAGCTTAAATACCAACTTACCCAATTCGGTATGGCTTTATCCCTATTGTAGGATACTGCATATTCATCCAATTCTAATAGATAATTATTAGGCATATTGATATTTTCTTCAGCATTGCTAGGGTTGCCTAAGTATAGATGTAAATCAGCAAGGTTTCCTGTAGGGCAATATTCTTCTACATTATTAGCTGGCACTTCTTCTCCACAAGATGATAAGAGAATCAAAAAAGTAGTCGAGAAGAAAAATAATATCTTTTTCATAAAATCGATTAATTATGTTTGGGCTTCAAATATAATTAAAATGCAATATGACAATGCTTATTAATGGTACTATTTGATTTACAGTTCTTCTTTCAAATAAAAACCTGTATGGCTCTTTTTACTTTTGGCTACTTTTTCTGGTGTTCCTGTAACAACCACAGTTCCTCCTCTTTTACCGCCTTCTGGTCCCATATCAATAATGTGATCTGCAACCTTAATTACATCTAAATTATGTTCAATAACCAATACTGTGTTTCCTCTATCCGCTAACTTATTCAAAACAGTTAGTAATTGCTTTATATCTGAAAAATGTAATCCAGTAGTTGGTTCATCCAAAATATAAATCGTTTTGCCTGTATCTCTTTTTGACAATTCTTCTGATAATTTTACACGTTGTGCTTCACCTCCTGATAAAGTGGTGGCTTGTTGCCCAAGTGTAATATATCCTAAACCCACATCCCTTAATGTCTTTAATTTTCGATAAATAGAAGGTATACTTTCAAAGAAATCTGTTGCTTCATTAACCGTCATATTTAATACATCAGAAATCGTTTTGCCTTTAAACATTATTTCTAATGTTTCTCTATTGTATCGTTTGCCCATACAAGTTTCACAATCTACATAGACATCTGGTAGGAAATTCATTTCAATTACTCGTTTGCCTCCACCCTTACAAACTTCACATCTCCCTCCTTTTACATTGAAAGAAAATCGTCCTGTTTTATATCCTCTTATTTTTGATTCTGGAATATTAGCGAATAAGTTTCGAATGTGTGTAAATACGCCGATATATGTTGCTGTGTTAGAGCGAGGAGTTCTTCCAATTGGCGATTGATCAATTTCAATCACTTTATCAATTAAATCCAAGCCTTCAAATTTCTTATAGGCTAAGGGATTTTTCTTGCTTTTATAAAGATGTTTCCTTAAAATAGGGTACAATGTTTCATTGATTAAGGTAGATTTACCACTCCCTGAAACTCCCGTAACACAAGTAAATGTTCCTAAAGGAATTTTAATATTTACATCTTGTAAATTATTACCACTCGCTCCTTTTAAAACTAAAAATTCTCCATTGCCTTTTCTTCTTTCTTTTGGGATTTCGATTTGAGCTGTACTATTCAAATAAGATGCTGTTATAGAATCTTCTTTTAAGAAAATTGAAGGATGTCCTTGCCCTACCAATTCTCCACCATGCTTTCCTGCTCCTGGTCCCAAATCGATTAAATAATCAGAAGCAAGCATAATATCTTTATCATGTTCTACAACTAAAACCGTATTTCCTATATTGGCTAATTCTCTTAATGATTCTATTAATTTTTGATTATCTCTTTGATGTAATCCAATACTTGGCTCATCCAAAATATAAGTAATTCCTGTTAATTGAGAACCAATTTGAGTAGCCAATCTTATTCGTTGTGCTTCACCGCCAGATAACGTTCTTGCGGGTCTATTCAGGGTAATATAATCAAGCCCAACATGTAACAGAAAGCCAATTCTTAGCCGCAATTCCTTTAAGATATCTTTGGCAATTTCCTTTTGTCGATTTGTAAAACTTTCTTCAACATCATCCAACCAAGAGGATAAATCACCTAAATCTAAATCACTTAAATCAGAAATATTACGTTCTTTAATTTTAAAATGTAATGATTCTTTTTTTAATCGTTGCCCATTACAAGTCGTACAAAGATTAGATCTCATGAAATTTTCAGCCCATCTTCTTATTCCTTCCGAAGAAGTGTCTTTATACCATCTAGCAAGCATATTAACTAAACCTTCATTCGCTAAGTGGTAACTATAATCACCTTTGCCAAAATTCATTTTAACATCTAACTTATCATTCCCTCCATAAAGAATGGTACTCATTGCTTCTTCAGAAATCTCTTTTATGGGTGTAGAAAAACTAAACTTATATTCTTTAGCCAGAACCCTAAGTTGTTTGAATGAATAATTATCCCTTACTTCTCCTAGGGGTGCAATACCTTTATCGTTTATACTTTTATCGTAATCAGGTATCACTAATTCTAAATCTACTTCTTGTATTTGCCCCAATCCCTTACAACTCGGACAAGCTCCATATGGTGAATTAAATGAAAATGCATTAGGAGAAGGTTCCTCGTAGGAAATACCAGTTTCAGGACACATTAAGTTTTTAGAATATTGAGAGATTTTCTCTTTTTCTAAATCTTCAACCATTATTAATCCCTTACCTAATTTAAGTGCAGTTCTTAATGACGCAACAATTCGCTCTCTACGATCTTCTGAAACTTTTAATCTATCTAATACTAATTCTATATCGTGAACTTTATATCTATCAATTTGTAAGCCTGGTGTCAGATCTATTATTTTTCCATCCACTCTTACTTTGGTATATCCTTGCTTTCTGTATTGGTCGAATAATTCCCGGTAATGTCCTTTTCGCCCTCTTATTAAAGGAGCAAGAATAGCAGTCTTTTTGTTTTTGAAATTTTCTAGAATATGAATTACGATTTGTTCTTCAGTGTATTTAACCATTTTCTTACCTGTATTGTAAGAATAAGCATTGCCTACTCTTGCAAAAAGTAGTCGAAGAAAATCATAAATTTCTGTAATAGTTCCAACGGTTGATCTTGGATTTCGACCTGTTGTTTTTTGCTCAATCGATATTACGGGGCTTAATCCGGTAATTTTTTCAACATCTGGGCGTTCCATATCTCCAATAAACTGTCGAGCATATGCAGAAAAGGTTTCCATATACCTCCTTTGCCCTTCAGCATATATCGTATCAAAGGCTAAAGAAGACTTCCCACTCCCTGAAATACCAGTTATTACCACTAATTTATTTCGTGGAATTTTAACATTTATATTTTTAAGGTTATGCACTTTAGCACCTGAAACAGAAATAACGCTGTTTACTTGTTCGTTATCATGAACTTTATCCATTATAAATTGTAATATATGATATATAGATTATAAATATTCGTAATGTTTTCGCTACCTTTAAGGTATGATTTTTGCTGCACTATTGTTGTGTGAATCAGCGGCTTAGTGTTAATAAGTTGTTCAAATTTTGATTGAGTAATTATAGCATTGGCACAGTTATTGGCTTATTTGTTAACAGAGCCCTAGAATTAAATCATCTCAGTTCTTAAACACACAAATCTAACGATGGTTATTCTAAATGTGAAAGTTTTTTAGATATGATACATATAAATAATTTTTTTAGACTAATTGTACTTGGGATAAGTGTTCTTTTCCTATTATCCTCTTGTCAAGAATCTGACTTGTCTATGCAGAACCCTGTATTGACTCCGCAGAATGAAGCAGCATTAGGAAATCGTCTATATCAAGAATCAATGGATGCGCTACCCATACTTGATATGGTAGCTAATTATGAATTATATACATATTTAAACACTGCTTTAGATATGGTTACTATAAATACTCAGATCAAGGATAAATTTGATTGGGATTTATTAGTTTATGAAGAAGATGATTATGCTAATGTTTTTGCATTACCAGGTGGAAAATTATTTATTTCAACAGGTATGCTAATTCAATTAGAATCTGAAAGTCAATTAATCGCTTTACTTGCACATGAGATTTACTTCTCGGACAGACCTGATCAAAATGATACTGATGATTTGAGTCTAGTTATGCAATTATTGAAAGAGAAATATGGAACTTATGGAACAAAAACATTCATAGATGTCATAAATGGCACTTCAGATTTAGGTGGAGAAATGGTAAATTATGTTAAAGATTTGATTTATGAGCCTTATCAAGTATTTGAAGCTGATGATTTTGCTATGAATACCATTTGTGAGAATTATCTTTACTCTCCATATGGTTTAGAAGAAATTTTAAACATAGGTAACAACTCTTTAGATTTTAAATGGTTAGATAATAGACCTCCAGGCAGATTGTCTCAAATGTCTGAATCAAACAATTTAACTTTGGAGGCTAGAATCATGAACTTAGAAGAAAAGTATGCTGAATGTGGGAATGAAAACACAGACCAGTATACTGCTAGATATAATTCATTTGTCGATGCATTAAGATAGATTGAATTAATACTTAAACAAACACAAAAAACCAAATCCATTGCCATTCAGTAAGAATAGCAATGGATTTTGGCGTACTAAACATTTTTACTATGAGACATTCTAAATACTACTTATTCTATATTATTATTTTTGGCATTGTATGTTCTTCTGTATTCATTTCTTCCTGCAGAACTGAAAACTTAGATCTTTATAATCCAATTCTCATAGCTAATGATGAAAATGAACTTGGTAAAGAATTGGTAAAAACGATTAGAGACAATCCTGCGCTCTTCAATCTTTTGGATGAGTCTCAATACCCAAAAGTTTACGAATATTTAAATCTAGCCTGGTGGATGGTTAAAAACCAGACTAACATTAGAGATAATTTCAACTGGGAAATACTTGTTTTAGTTGATGATAATTCATTAAAAGCATATACTTTTCCTGGTGGAAAATTTATTATTACTACTGGATTATTAAAACAACTATCCAAAGAAAATCAGCTTTTATCCATCATGGCACATGAAGCATATTACAATGATCGTGTTAATCAAAATGCGGCGGATGCTTTAAGTCCAGTAATGGAAAAATTAAAATTCATGGTTTCATCAAATGATGGAATGGGTACTAAAGTATTCAAAGATGTTATTAATGGTATCTCTGATATGAATATTGAAATGATTGGCTATTGTGAAAATATTGTATACGAACCAAGAACAACTTTTCTTGCGGATGAATATGCGATAAATATTGTTCTTTGCCATTATACTTATTCTCCCATGGGTTTGAAAGAAATACTAGTAGATGCTGAATCGAATGGCTTATTAAATTATCAATGGCTAAACAATAGACCACCTAGTCTTTTAAATGACCCAGATGATGTTTTAAGCTTTTCAACTAGAAAAAATAAACTCAATGATCTTGCTGTTACAGCATTAGCTAATGCTGAATGCAACAATAGTGAAGACTCTATTGATAGTGATGAGTATTTAGAAATGATGGAAGCATTGCCTTAAGTCAAGAGCGCTTGTCTTTTTATTATATGTTCTATAGCTTCAATTATTTTTTCTTCGGCTAAGGTTGGATAATCTATTTTTTTAGTTTTACAATATTCTGCTCCAATCTTTGTAGTTAATGGAATATGTAAGAATAATGCATTTCCTCCATTCTTATTACACCAGTCCAGTGAGTGATAATAGATAAAATTGCAATAAAAACTACCTGCATGATTCGATCTGATAGCTGGAATACCTTTATCACAGAGTTCAATTGCTAATTGTTCTGTATTTAATTTCGTCCTATATCCTATTTGCGATTCTATATCAGAAAATGCTTGCTCTTCATCTTTAAGGCTATTAATGGCAAAGGTTTCTAAATTTAATGCTCCTGAACTTGCATTCATTCCTATATTCAAGATAAAGTCGGGTTGATATTCTTTAAGAAGTAATTTATAGGGTTCTTCAATAGAAAATCTATTTACATCAAAAATTTTGCATCTCACTTCCAAATATGATTTTGAAAGTGTTTCTACAACTTTTTGAGAAGAGTTTATTGGAAATTTAAGAAAGGGTCCAAAACCTGTGATTAATACTTTCATTTTAATGCGCTTCTAACCAATTCTCTCCGATATCCATTCCTACCAACATGGGGACTTTTAAATTAGGAATAGCGTTTTTCATGCATTCCTCAATTATAGGTTTTACAATATCTAATTCTTCTCTTAAAACATCAAAAACTAATTCATCATGTACTTGAAGAATCATTTTAGACTTGATCTTTTTTTCTTTAAACACTTCGTGAATTTTGATCATAGCCATTTTGATCATATCAGCAGCGGTTCCTTGAACAGGGGTATTTATGGCATTTCGTTCAGCATGGCTTCGAATTACACCATTTTTAGAATTGATATCTCTTAAGAATCTGCGCCGTCCTAACATTGTTTCAACATAACCTTGCTCTCTAGCTAAATTTACTTGATTATCCATGTAGGTTTTTAAACCATTATACTCTTTAAAATAATTCTCAATTAACTGGCTAGCTTCAATTCTTTTAATTTTTAATTGTCTTGATAAATTTAGCGAGCCTGCACCATAAATGATAGAAAAATTAACCGTTTTAGCATTTCTTCTTTGGTCTGCAGTTACTTCTTCTAAAGGAACATTATATACTTTTGCTGCAGTAGCTTGGTGAATATCTAAACCCTTCATAAAGGCGTCACACATTCCTTTATCCTTACTTATTTCTGCAATTAATCTTAATTCTATTTGAGAATAATCGGCTGCTAATAAGACATGATTTTCATCTCTTGGAATAAATGCTTTTCGCACTTCTCTTCCTTCAACTGTTCTAATTGGAATGTTCTGCAAATTCGGATTATTAGAACTTAATCTCCCTGTTGCAGTCAAAGCTTGATTAAAAGAAGAATGTACTCTTCCTGTTTTCGGATTTACCATTTTAGGTAAAGCATCAACATATGTTGATTTCAACTTTGATAATCCTCTAAATTTCAAAATATCAGAGATAATCGGATGATTGACCGCAAGTTCAGTCATTTTTTCTTCACTAGTAGAATGCTGACCAGAACGAGTTTTTCTCCAACGATATGGTATTTTAAGGTGTTCGAATAATACTTCTCCTACTTGTTTTGGAGAGGCAATATTAAATTTCATACCTGCTGTTTCATAAATTTTAGCTTCCATCAACAGAATTTTCTTTCCTAATTCTATTGAATAATTCGCTAAAAACTCTCTATCTAAATTGATACCATTGTATTCGATTTCAACTAAAACATCTACCAAAGGTGTTTCTGTTTTATGATAGAGTTCTTCAAATTTTTCTTCCTTTAACTCATTAGATAAAACATTTTTTAATCGAAGTGTTAAATCAGCATCTTCGCCAGCATATTCCTTGATTTTCTCTGAAGAAACATCTCGCATAGAAAGTTGATTCTTTCCCTTTTTCCCAATTAAGGTTTCAATAGATACAGGCGCATAATTAAGATAAGTTTCTGATAAATAATTCAAATTATGTCTTAGCTCGGGTTCTAATAAATAATGAGCCAACATCGTATCAAAAATTGCACCTTTTACTTCAACATTATACCATTTTAAAATGATGATATCGTATTTAATATTTTGTCCTATTTTTAAAATAGATTCATTTTCTAATATCGGTTTAAAAATCGCTACAATGGCTAATGCTTCATCTTTATTTTCTGGAATCGGAACATAATATGCTTCAAATTCTTTAACAGAAAATGCAAGACCCACTAACTCAGCTTCATTTGCATCTATACCAGTAGTTTCTGTATCGAAAGAAATTTCTTTCTCCTTCATTAGCATTTCAGCTAATTCTAATTGCTTTTCTTTCGTGTCTATATAGTGATAAGTATGTTCAACATTCGTGATATTATGCTCTGCAATTAAATTAACGGGGACTTCAGGAATATGGGTTGAAGTAGATCCGCCAAACAAACTCCCTTGTGTACCTAGTGCATTTGTAGTTGGAGATTTTTGTGCAGGTGTTCTAGTATTTGTAGAAGCACTTAAGCCTGTTGAATGATCAAAACTTAAAATACTTTCTGCTACTGTTCTAAACTCTAACTCTTTGAATACTTGGGTTAAATCTTCTTTATTGAATTCAGAAATTTTACAATTATCCGCTACAAAATCAACAGGGACTTCTAAATCTATTGTTGCCAACTTTTTTGAAAGCAATCCTTGTTCCGCAAAGTTTTCTACATTTTCTTTTTGCTTACCTTTCAATTCATGACTGTGTGCTATTAATCCTTCGATTGTATCATATTGATCTAATAATTTAATGGCTGTTTTCTTACCTATTCCAGGAATACCTGGAATATTATCAACAGAATCCCCTTGAAGTCCTAAGATATCTATAACCTGATCTACTCTTTTGATTTGCCATTTTTCTAACACTTCTTTTTCTCCTAAAACTTCAACTCCATTACCAAATCGAGCAGGTTTATACATGAAAATATTATCACTTACCAGTTGAGCATAATCTTTATCTGGAGTCATCATATACACCGTGAATCCTTCTTTTTCTGCTTTTTTGGCAATCGTTCCAATTACATCATCTGCTTCGAATCCTGACATCTCCAATATTGGAATATTTAATCCTTCAACTATTCTTCTGATATAAGGAAATGCAATTGAAATATCTTCTGGTTGAGGAGGTCGATTTGCTTTATATTCAGGATACATGTCTTTCCGAAAAACCGTTTTATCTGAAACATCAAAAGAAACAGCTAAATGTGTTGGTTTTTGTTTTGTTATCACTTCCCACAAAGAACGAGTAAAACCTATTACGGCAGAAGTATTCATTCCTTTAGAATTAACTAAAGGTCTTTTTATTAAAGCATAATGTGCTCTATAGACTAAAGCATGACCGTCTAATAGGAAAAGCGTTTTTTTCTCTGACATGAATTCAAGTTTGCTACAAAAATACTAATCATAATTGATGGATAAAGATAAGCTCAGTATATTTTAAAGAAAAAAGAATAAGTCTTCTTCTATTTCGTTATTAATTCATAAAAATCACGAGTAAAACGACAGTATTTCAGCATAAAAAGCATAAAGGTGTTATTATTGTATTAATAATGTGCAACCTAAACACTATTATGCGTCTCAATTGTATATAGAATATATACAAACATTTTTAAGTCTAAATATTTCATTGTAAAATGAAGAAAATCAAAAGATATTCATCCGTAGCTATTGTTTTATGTATAGCACTCATTGGTTTTTCCTTTGTAACTGATAAACATGGGAAATATTTCCAAATCGCTAAGAACATAGAAATATTTACGAATCTATATAAGGAAATTAACACATACTATGTTGACGATGTAGATCCTGCCTCATTAATGAGAACAGGTGTTGATGCCATGTTAGAGTCTTTGGATCCTTACACCAATTATATTTCTGAATCTGAAATTGAAGGATTTAAATATATGATTGATGGCAAATATGGAGGTATTGGTGCTGACACAAAGGAAATTGATGGAAATACAGTGATAACGATGACCCATGAAGGATTTCCTGCAGATGAAGCAGGATTAAAACCTGGTGATATTATCGTTACGATAGATGGTAAATCTACTGAAGGAAAATCATCAGATAATATTTCAGATATCCTAAAAGGATCTCCAGGATCTAATGTTGAAATTCAATATAAAAAACCTGGCGCATCAAAAATCAATTCTGTTTCTGTTATTCGTAAAGAAGTAAAAGTTCCTAATGTACCATTTAGTGGTATGGTTAGTGATAATGTTGGTTATGTTGCATTAACTACATTTACACAAGATGCTGGTAAAAATGTTTCTAATGCCGTTAAAGAATTAAAGAAAACTAATCCAAATCTTGTCGGAGTGATTTTAGATTTAAGAGGAAATGGAGGTGGTTTACTTCGAGAAGCCATTAATATTTGCAATGTATTTATTCCAAAAGGTGAAGAAATTGTTGTGACGCGTGGAAAAGTAAAAGATTGGGATAGAAGTTTTAGAACTTTAAATGCTCCTGTTGATGAAGAAGTCCGTTTAGTTGTATTAATTGATAATAATTCTGCTTCTGCTTCTGAAATCGTATCTGGAGTTATTCAAGATTTAGATAGAGGTGTTTTAATGGGTCAATCTTCTTATGGAAAAGGGTTGGTTCAAAATACAAGGGATGTAGGTTACAATTCAAAAGTAAAACTGACTACTGCGAAATATTATATTCCTTCAGGAAGATGTATCCAAGCCGTAAGTTATAAAAATGGTGAGCCTGTTGATATTCCTGATAAAGAAAGAACTCCTTTTAAAACTAAGAATGGTAGAAAAGTATTAGATGGCGGAGGTGTAAAGCCTGATGTTATTTTAAAAGATGCTAAACTTAGTAATGTGTTAAAAGGATTGCGTAAAGAACACTTAATCTTTAAATACGTAACAGATTACCAATTAAAAAATAAAGTTGTTGCTGAGCCTGACTCCTATAATTTTAAAGATTATACAGGATTCATGGATTTTGTATCTAAAGAAACATTTAGTTTTGATACTAAAACAGAAAAAATGTTAAAAGGATTGAAAGAGAAGGCGAGTGAAGATGGATTTGACAATTTAATTGAATCTGATATTAAATCTATTCGAGATAAAATACTTCAGAATAAAAAGAATGATTTAAAAAAATATCAAAGTCAAATTACAGAATCTATTGAAAAAGAAATCATGAAACGCTATTATTACCAAAAAGGTAAAGTTCAGATTAGCTTGAGAAATGATAGTGAAATTAAAGATGCAGTTAAATTACTAAATGATCCTGCTCGCTATAAGAATCTGATTAAATAAAAATTTAGTTGATATTATAAAACGGCTTATTAGGAATCACCTAATAAGCCGTTTTTTTATGTTTCTTTGTATAAATTAAATCTTCAAAAATGCCCATTATTTTACATTTAGAAACATCTACTCCTGTTTGTTCTGTTGCGATAAGTAATGGAGATACTATTTTAGCATTAAGAGAAACGGATGAACACAATTCTCATTCTAGCCATATATCATTATTTATTCAAGAATGCTTACAGGCTTCAAATGTAAAAATTACTGACATTGATGCTGTTGCTGTTAGTTCTGGCCCTGGCTCTTATACAGGTCTCCGTATTGGATATTCAACTGCAAAAGGTATCTGTTATGCTATTGAAAAACCATTAATTCAAGTTGACACCCTTTTATCGCTTGCTCATGGAACTAAAAACTCTAATGATATCTCTTCTAATTCCTATATCTGCCCGATGATAGATGCGAGAAGAATGGAAGTATATATGACTCTTTTTGATCATAATTTCAATGAAATTGAAAAACAACAGGCATTAATTTTGGAAAAAGACTCTTTTGGTAAGTTTTTTGATATAGGTATAAATGTAATATTTTGTGGAAACGGTGCTTTTAAAGTTCCAGCAATAATTGAACATCAAAATGCGGTTATTCATTCTACAAAATGCTCCGCTCAGCATATGATTACTCTTGCTAACTTGGCATTTGAGAATAACCATTTTGAAGACGTAGCTTATGTTACCCCCTCTTATTTAAAGTCCCCTTTTATTACTAAGCCTAGAAAAAGGTTGTGATTCCCTTTTCATAACATTACTTGTTATTTATATTTATAAATTCCTTTGTAATCAATTTTTTTTAGCTTTAAAAAATTCATATATTGAATTAGAAACATACTTACTAATTTCTTAATTGGCATAGTTATTGAAAATTCATATATGTATTACACACTAAACGAATTTTTAATTTAACGCTAAATTTTATACTAATGAGGAAGCAAAAAAACGAGACAGTCGTACTGGATCGAGGTAACAGATCTGTAGAGTTAGACTACTCGGAATTAAGGAGAGCCGTTCTCGTATTGAGAGCCGTAAACCACAAACTCAGACAATCCATTGTGGATCTTTTGGAAGAACACAATAGAATGACCGTGACAGAGATTTATATCAAGTTACGTTTAGAGCAATCTGTAGCTTCTCAACATTTGGCTATTCTAAGAAAAGCTGGAGTTGTGATCACAGAAAGACAAGGAAAATTCATCTATTACGGATTAAACCAAGATAGATTAGCTCAAATATCAAGACTTATTGAAGAGTTGGCACAGTAAAAAATGTGCTTTCACAATAAAGAAAGTTTTAATATAGAGTGAAAAAATGCCGATAATGGAGGGTTATCGGCATTTTTGTTGGTTAGTATTTCAGTTTTTAAAAGAATTGAGTTAAAATTGTGTATCATGCTGTGACTAAACAATTTAACTGGACATGGGAAAAACTAATCCATCTATTGACAATGACAAGCTAAGAATCTCTTCTGAGATCTTGCGGGCACTCTGTCATCCCCTTCGGATGAAAATATTACAATTCATTGATGAGAACGAAAACATCAATGTCAATAAAATATATAATACACTCAAACTCGAACAATCTATTACTTCCCAACATTTACGAATCTTAAGAAATGCTGGTATCGTAACGACTCAACGAGAAGGGAAATTCATCTATTATCATATTGATTATGATAAAGTAGGTGATGTAATGGTTCATGTTAGAAATTTCTTGGAAGAAGAAAGAAAAAAACAAGAGGCCAACTCTTAATATCACTTTATAAGTTTGTATTTATTTTTTCTATATGTGTTTATAGCATTTAATGGGAAAGTCATGTACTTTTGCGAACTAACCAACAATTGTTTCGTTCATGAAGCCATTATACATTTACAATAGCCTTAGCCGAAAGAAAGAAGAATTTATACCGATTAATCCCGAATTAATCGGTTTATATGTTTGTGGACCTACTGTATATAGTGATGTTCATTTAGGAAACTGCCGTTCTTTTACGAGTTTCGATATTGTTTATCGGTACTTAATGTACAAGGGATATCAGGTTCGTTATGTTAGAAATATTACAGACGCGGGTCACTTGGTTGGTGATGCTGATATAGGAGCAGAAGATAAAATGGCAAAGACGGCAAAAGCTTTGAAGTTAGAGCCAATGGAAGTTGCTCATAAATATACTGTTGGGTTTCATGATATGATGAAGAAATTCAATAATCTAACTCCTACAATTGAGCCTCGGGCTACGGGACACATCACAGAACAAATCAAAATGATTCAAGATATTCTTGATAATGGATATGGTTATGAAGTTGATGGTTCTATTTATTTTAATACTGTAAAATTTGCAGAAGAAAAAGATGTTTATGGACAACTATCTGGCCGTAAACTGGATGATATGTTGGCTGAATCAAGAGCATTAAAAAATCAAAGTGAGAAAAAGCATCCTGCTGATTTTGCGATTTGGATTAAAGCTGAAGAAAATACATTACAAAAATGGGACTCACCTTGGGGAGAAGGACTACCTGGCTGGCATCTAGAATGTTCAGCTATGAGTACTAAATATTTAGGTAGTGAATTTGATATTCATGGAGGTGGAGAAGATTTAAAATTCCCTCATCATGAAAACGAAATTGCCCAAAACTGTGGTGCTTGTGGAACCATGCCTGTTAAATATTGGATGCATGGAGATATGTTATTGGGGAATGGAAAAAAAATGAGTAAGACTCCAGATCCTGAAACTGGAAAAAGTAATTCTGTCATGCCTGAAGAATTATTCTTAGGTAATAATGATATGCTCTCTAAAGCTTTTAGCCCAATGGTCGTTCGTTTCTTTATGTTACAAGCCCACTATAGAAGCACCTTAGATTTAAGTGACGAAGCCTTACTCGCTGCTGAAAAAGGATATACCCGTTTAATGGAGGCTTTGCACGTTTTACAAGATCTCAAGCATGAAACCACTCCAAAAATTACGGATGAAGACCAAGAAATTAATTCAACTTTAGATCAAGCATTTGAAGACATGGACAATGATTTCAATACACCAATGGCATTGTCTCGTTTATTCACATTAGTCAATAAAATAAATTCATTCAAAGGAGGACATATGGATTTGTCTAGTATTTCTAAAGAGACTTTGGCTCGTATGAAAACTACTTTTGAGACTTTCATTTTTGATATTTTTGGTCTTTTAGATGAAACGCAATCCAGTGGAAATGGAGATGGAGCGGCTTTAGATGGCTTAATGGAATTAATTATTGATATTCGTAAAGAAGCTAGAGTTAAAAAAGATTGGGGGACTTCAGATCAAATTCGTGATAAATTAAAAGAATTAAAAATTCAAGTAAAAGACGGCAAAGAAGGTTCAACTTGGGTTATAGAAAAATAGACATTCACTGTTTTTTTAATGTGATCTCCCTAGGCAATTATTAGCCTAGGGAGATTTTTTTTATCTTAAAGCAAACCTTTTAAAATGAATAAAACTAGCCTTTCTATTTTTCTAGCATTTCTAATTGTTGTTATATTCTATAATTGCAAAGATGATGATCGAGTTTCTATTCCAGAAGGAACCATAGCTTTACCTTCTTATGATCAAAGGTCTGGTGATCCAGAGGCAGGTTTCGAATACTTAATCTATGGCGATTATGTAGGTCATGGTATTCCGTATCAAGCTTATAATTTAGCTATGGGTAATGGTCAAAATCGTTTGAATCGAACAGGGGACAATGCAACAGTTGCTTATGATTTTACTGCTGTAGATGCTCCAAATGGGGTAAGAGTAGTCGCAGCCAATTGTTTGGCTTGCCATGCTTCTGTTTTTAGAGGAGAATTGGTTGTAGGGATGGGTGCTTCTGAAGCGAATTTCACTACCGATCAAAGTAATATTGTTTCTACAATTGATTTAGGCATGAATGTTTTGTATGGTAATCCTTCTCCAGAATGGGATGCTTATGAACCTTTTCGAAGAGCTGTATTAAAAGTGGGTCCTCAAACGGTATTAGAAGCTCGAGGAACGAATCCAGCAGATAAAATTGCAGCAGTGCTAGCAGCACATAGAAATCCAGAAGATTTGATTTGGAGTGATGATCCGCTAATTTCCATTCCAGAAGAGGTTCCTCCTACAGATGTTCCTGCTTGGTGGCATATGCAAAAAAAGAACACCATGTTCTATAATGCATTAGGAAGAAAAGATTTTGCTCGTTTTATGATGTCTTCTAGTTTATTAACGGTTCAAGATACGATTAAAGCCAGAGAAATTGATACTAAATTTGCAGATGTTTTAGCCTATTTACAAAATATAGAACCGCCTGTTTATCCAGAAAATTTAGATGCTCCTTTAGTCGCTGAAGGAGAGAAAATATTTAATGATAATTGTGCTCAATGTCATGGTACTTATGGTGAGAATGAAACATATCCTAATTTATTAGTTAAAAGAAATGTGATTCAAACAGATCCTTTTGTTTTAGATATTTATAATAATTATAGTCAATTTGAGGATTGGTATAATTCAAGTTGGTTTGCACAACCTCCATATGAAGCTTTTATTCAACCCGAAGTTGGATATGTTGCACCACCTCTTGATGGCGTTTGGGCTACTGCTCCATTTTTACACAATGGTTCTGTACCTGATTTAGAGTCATTATTAGATAGTAGTAAAAGGCCCCAATATTGGAAAAGGAGTTTTGATTCTAATGATTATAATTTAGAAAAGGGTGGTTGGAATTATACAGATGAAGAAACTCCATCTGGTTCTGAAACATATAATACTGATTTATTAGGCTATGGAAATCAAGGTCATTATTATGGGGATCAATTAACAGAAGAGGAACGAACTGCTGTTCTTGAATATTTAAAAAGTATTTAGATAAAAAAAAGGACAGAATTAATTCTGTCCTTTTTTTTATTTATTTTTTATTCTTCTTTTTATTCACGCCCTCTACAATTCCTTTCAACGTTTTTACAGCAATATTTAATGATTTGCATTCATCTTTTACTAAAAAGAAATGACGGGCAGATTGTTTAAACATCATATGCCGATCTCCTAGATTATTTACATAATCAATTAAATGATTAAAATGATCCGTTTCATAAAAAGTAGATTGTGGATCATTTACAAAATAACAGCGTAATTTATTTCCTTTTAAATTTAATTTTTCAAAACCTAATTTCTTACAATACCATCTCATGCGTAATGCTTCGAATAAGTTATATATTGATTTAGGAACTTTACCAAAACGATCTGATAATTGAGAAATGAATTCTTCTATTTCTTTTTCATTTTCTAATTTATCTAATAAATTATAAAGGTTTAATCTTTCTTGAATATTAGAAACATAATGATCTGGAATATGCATTTCTGCATCAGTTTCAATTACTACATCTCTTACATATTCTTTTTCCCCTTTATTTTCTTCATCTTTAAATAAATCTTTAAACTCGCTTTCTTTTAATTCTTGAATTGCTTCGTCTAATATTTTTTGATAGGTTTCAAAACCAATGTCTGCAATAAATCCAGATTGTTCGCCTCCTAATAAATTCCCTGCTCCTCGTATATCTAAATCTTTCATCGCGATATCAAAACCAGAACCTAAATCCGAAAACTCTTCTAACGTTTGTAATCTTTTTCTCGCATCAGGAGTTAAAACAGAAAGTGGGGGAGAAAATAAATAACAATATGCTTTTCGATTTGAGCGACCAACACGACCTCTTAATTGATGCAAATCACTCATACCAAATTGATGAGCATTATTTATAATTATGGTATTAGCATTCGCAATATCTAATCCCGTTTCAATAATATTGGTACAAAGTAAAACATCAAATTTTCGATTAATAAAACCAACTAATGTTTCTTCTAATTTTTTAGGATCCATTTGTCCATGTGCCATCGCAATATCAACATCAGGACAAAGTCTAGAAACCATGGCAAAAATATCAGGTAATGACTTTACTCTATTATGAACAAAAAATACTTGGCCCCCTCTATATATTTCATAATAAATCGATTCTTTAATTATTTCATCATTAAACATACGGACTTCCGTATGTATCGGCTGCCTGTTTGGTGGAGGTGTTTTTATTAAAGATAAATCCCGCGCTGCCATTAATGAAAATTGTAATG
>JAHDFV010000393.1 GCA_020627985.1 Saprospiraceae bacterium | reverse complement strand
ACCAAGGGATTCTAATTTTCGTACGAGTGAAATAAAACCAAATTTAGACGCATTTGATTTATGGCTAAACATCGATTCTCCAAAGAAACATTTACCTAGGGCCACACCATATAAACCACCGACAAGTTGATCATCATCCCAAACTTCAATAGAGTGCGCAAAACCATGATGATGTAAATCCAAGTAAGCCTCTTTCATCTCAGAAGTAATCCACGTCCCTTCTTGATCTTTTCGGTATATCGATTTACAGTGATTTAAAACATCTTCAAAACAAGTATCTGTAGAAAGTCTAAATTTTCTTTGATTAAAGTATGGGCGCATACTTTTTTGGATTTTTACCCTTTCGGGAAAAATTACAAACCTCTTTTCTGGAGCCCACCAGATGATGGGTTCATCAAAATTATACCATGGGAATATGCCAAATTGATAAGCCAGCAATAAACGCTCACGACTAAGGTCACCACCTACGCCCAATACACCATAAGGGTCCGAGCCAAAGGGATGAGGAAAGACTAATTTGGTTGGATTGATAATATGCATAAAAAAAGAGGCGCTGTACAGACAACGCCTCTAATTTAATTTTAAAATTGGTTTTTACCCTTCAACAGCCGATTCTACTACAGCAGATAAACCTCTGTTGATCAATTCTTCTTTCATCGTAATAAGCACATTTCGCTCACCCGTTTTAACGACAGCTTTGCCTTTAAAATGTACAATTAACGATAATTGTTCTGACTGCTCAAATGTATGTCCACAAACTTCCATAAAGCATTGGATTACCCAATCAAAAGTGTTGTAGTCATCATTAAATACAATCAGTTGTGATTTAACTTCTGTCGCCTCAGCAACCTCAATTAAAACATCTTCCAGTTCTTGGGTTGAAAGTGTTAGTAAATCTGTCATGTGCACAAATTTATAATTGACTGGAAATGTATTCCTTAATTTAAAGACTCTAATACCTTCGTAATAGCGTCAAAATCCGGTAACTCTCCGGCATTATCCAACACTTCAGCGTATTGAATAATTCCATTACCATCTATAACAAAAGCAGATCTTTTTGATACCCCTTTCATACCTAAAACAAAATCCTCGTAAAGACAGCCATAAGCCATACTCACTTCTTTGTTAAAGTCTGAAAGCAATGTAAAATTTAAGTTGTTTTCCACTTTAAACTTCTCTAATGTAAAAAGAGAATCCACAGAAATTCCTATTATCTCAGCATTTAATTTTTCGTACTTCGAATAATTATCACGCATTGTACATAATTCCGTAGTACAAACTCCTGTAAATGCTAATGGAAAGAATAAAATCAGGACATTTTTTCCTTTATAATCCGATAGGCTGACTTCCGATTTTTCAGAAGAAAATAACTTAAAAGTAGGTGCGGTATTACCCACAGAAAGGATCATAAGCTTTAGTTTAAATAACGGACGAAAATAGACTAAATAACTAGAAATTAAAACTGTTTTGCCTTCTCTTTATAAATATTTATCACCACTATAGTTTTCCTTTAATTATCATCAATTTTGTCAATAAACACCAATCATGAATCCAAAGACTCGGGCCTATCTCGAAATTCACACAGCAGTGATTTTATTTGGTTTTACAGCCATTTTAGGGAAAGTTCTAAGTTTATCTGCATTTATGATAGTTTGGTGGCGTGTTATTCTGACAGCCGTTAGTATTTACGCTTTAATTGCATTCTCAAAAGATCTTAAATTCAAATTAGATCGGTCCCATATAAAATTTGTATTCATCGGCGCATTAATCGGTATTCATTGGTTGACTTTTTATGGATCAATTAAATATAGTAATGCGTCAATCGCTTTAATTTGCTTAGCCACCACATCCATATTTGCATCCTTTTTAGAGCCTATTATTCTAAAATCCAAAATTAAATGGTATGAAGTATTACTTGGCTTAATTATCGTTCCAGCGATGGCCTTTACAGTTAGTCAGATTAATTTATCCATGATTCATGGCGTGTGGACAGGTTTGCTCTCTGCCTTTTTCGCTGCGCTATTTACATGCTTAAATAAAAAGTATGTTGACGAAAGTCACCCTTACACCATTACTTTAGTAGAGATGGCGAGTATCGGAATAATTTTAAGCGTTTGCATACCGATTCTTCTTGTATTTGATTTTGATTTAGGACATTTTTGGCCTAATTCTAATGTAGATTGGACTTACCTCATCTTGCTTGTTTTACTTTGTACGACTCTGGCATTTGTTCTTTCATTAAGAGCATTAAAACATATTTCCGCTTTTAACTCTACACTCATAGTTAATCTTGAACCGGTTTATGGAGTATTGCTGGCTTGGGTTTTATTAAATGAACAAAAAGAATTGAATCTTAACTTTTACATTGGCGCGAGCATTATTGTTGCCGTTGTTTTCTTATACCCTATTTTAAAAAGAAGATTAGACTATTAATATGAATTTCTCCTTGAAGAAACTGTATAAATACTGTGAAGAAAACTCTTCATCTCGTCATTCATTATTGTATGATTTAGAACGAGAAACCCACCTAAAAACTTTATCACCTCAGATGATTTCTGGACATGTTCAAGGTCAACTTCTATCGACGATATCTCACATGCTAAAGCCTGAACGTATTTTAGAAATTGGGACATTTACAGGTTATGCTTCATTGTGTTTAGCTTCTGGACTTCCGTCAAAAGGGAAACTGATTACCATCGAGGTTAAACCTGAATTAGCTGCCATTTCGCAGAAATATTTCGACAGATCCGCTCATAAAGAAAATATACATGCACTCATAGGCGATGCAAAAACTATCATCCCCGAATTAGATGAAAGTTTCGATCTTGTTTTTATCGACGCAAACAAAAAAGAAAATGACATTATTTATGAACTTGTATTACCCAAAATAAAATCTGGGGGTTTCATTCTTGTCGATAATGTCCTATGGAGTGGTAAGGTGGTCGATCAAATAAAAGATCACGACACGAGAGCCATTGACACTTTTAACAAAAAACTGAAAGACGACAGTCGTATAGAATGTATGATTCTTCCATTAAGAGACGGATTGACGCTTGCACGAAAACTTTAGAACAAACTCTCGTACCCAAAGTGCACTTTCAGGTTATTA
>JAHDFV010000392.1 GCA_020627985.1 Saprospiraceae bacterium | reverse complement strand
TACTGTAGAAGTACAGGTTGAGGTATTGCCACTATCATCAGTTAGCATTAAAGTTACAGTATTAGATCCTACAGTATTGCAATCGAAATTGCTAACATTTATAGATTGGTTAGAAATCCCACAGTTATCTGATGAACTATTATTAATATCTAT
This sequence comes from Saprospiraceae bacterium, assembly GCA_020627985.1. Classification (GTDB taxonomy): domain Bacteria; phylum Bacteroidota; class Bacteroidia; order Chitinophagales; family Saprospiraceae; genus JAHDCE01. Next base: position 2,956 of record JAHDFV010000392.1, on the reverse strand, counting down.
TGAAGAAATCATTGATATTCCAGTACCATCAAGATTTACTGTTATATCTTGACATAAAGCTTGTGGAGGTGTATTATCTTGAATGTTTATATCTATAGAACAAGATGCAGTATTTCCTGCATCATCTGTTGCGATTAAAGTTACCGTTAGATTACCAAGGTTTACTAATGTACCTATAATTGGAGATTGGGTAATAGATACATTATTACAATTATCACTTGCAGTAACTTGGTTGGTATAATCGGGAAGACTTACTTGACAAGATGAATTGACTATTAAATTGTTCGTTATATTACTACAGTTTAGGGTTGGGTCAATTGTATCATTAATGATAATCAATTGTTCACATACAAGGGTATCGCTACAATTATCTGTTAATTGATATGTTCTTGTAATTGTTTCTGGGTTGTTATTATTATCAGATTGATCGCTAACATGAATTAATTCTAAAGGCACATCTGGACATCCCCCAGAAGCTTCTCCTCCATCCACTATAAAGGAAGTTAAACTAGTGTAGGGACTTGGAATTTGATTAGGACATTGAATATTAACATTACTGGGACAGTCAAAAACCATTGGGAGACATTCTTCTCTTGATTCAATTAGATAAGTGGGTTCATTACAGATAAAATTGCCTACAGCAAAGTAATCAACGTAATAATCTCTTCCACCTCTTACAACAATTCTATCAAAATCAGAATAAGTAATATCTGTTCCTGTTTTAGACGCTAATTCTACTTTACTTGAATCATACAAAATTGCGTTGATGTTATTTGTAGCATCTCCACATCTTGATAATTCTGTTAAATACCATTGGTTTCTGTGATGCTTTAAAGATAAATCCTGAAATGTATTTGCCCCTGCACTATTACGACGCTCGAATCCAAAAGTCCTATTATTAGTGATATGATCAGCATCTCTTCTAATTGTGTAGCCATTATAATTAGAGTTTTCTAAACCATAACGATTCCATGTACATCCTGTAATAGCATCATCAATCCGTAATTCTTTGGAAATCAAACGAAAATTGTTAATAGAGCTTCCGATTAATTTCTCTCCACCTGCAGGATCGCATTCTCCATACTTTTGAAGTGTACTGGTACCAAAAGTGATCGTATTTTGTTGTACACCCCCACCACCATAATCATTCCATCCACTATAATTTGTAAAATCGTCAAAGAAAATAAAGGTATTCACTCCATTACTTGCAGAATTTGCATTACTGTTTCCATAATAAAGAAAAATTTCGGTAGAAGTTGAAGCTGAAATAGAAGGCACTTCTATCCAGATTATAGCTGTGTTATCTGTTTGAACAACTTCAACCCAATAATCAATTAATGTAATACCATCATTAGTAGTAAATCGAATATCCGAAAAATCGTTATTCATTTCTGTTTCAATAGGTAATGCTAATTTGATTTGATAGTTTGTTAAATTTTCATTTGCATTTTCGGTAATAGTGATTTTCTTCCGATAATCCCAATCACAAAGCCAGTCAGAAACTAGAAATACTTTATCTGCGGATGCTGATACAATTTCATTTCCAAATTCATCATTAAAATACAATTGTCTTGAAGCAACACCATCGATGGAGACTATATTATGACTAGATGATGCAAAAGAAATACAATTGTCATAATACTGTGCAGTCATAACATTTAAACTCCTACACCAAATCAATACTACTATTACTAAAAGACGAAATGACTTTTTCATAAATCTCAAGTAGATTACTGCATTGGGGGAGCATAGATACAGGTAGGTATCTAAAACTAATGGCCAAATTTTTATAAATTTCTTTAAAATAAAATATCAGAACAAATCATTAAACTATAAAGAATGATTGTCTAATACAATGTGGATGTATTACGATTATATGGCGTTGGAATTGGTTTCGGTAGAAGTGTATGTATTGAGAGTTGAGAACTTATGTTAGATATATTTAAATTTTTGCAAGATGCATGCCAATCTAAAAAAAGAAAAACAATCGTATTATTTCTGTGACATATTCTCCTTTATATTTTAAAACTTCACTTTACATGTAAAATATTTATTTACATGCGTAAACAAATTACAACAATATATTTAACAATACATTTGTTAATTCAATCCTCGAAGAATAAATAAAAGCATCATTAAAAAGGATCGACATCAATATTGACTCTTACATTAGAAAACCCTTTCTCTGATTTCATTTTATTAGAAGCATCTACTATTATTTGCTTAGCTAAATTGATGTTTTTAGCATTACGTTCTAGTTTGATTAACAGGTCCAAAATGTAAAAATTTCTGACCCTTGGAATTCCAGGTATTGCTGGTCCTTTCACTCTATCTCCTAGCTTAGATTTAATACTCCTAGCAAAAACTTTCGCTGCTTCATTGAGTGTTTGAGGCTTCTTATGTTTTAAAGTAATTTTAATTAAACGATAGTATGGAGGGTATTTAAATTCTTGTCGTTCGTTCAGTTCTCGTTTAAAGAAAGCGGCATAATCATTTTCTAAAACTTCTTTAATAACAGGATGAGCTACGTTAAAGGCTTGGATAATAACTTTCCCTCTTTTGTGTTTTCGACCAGCCCTACCACTTACTTGCGTCATTAATTGGAAGGCTCTTTCATTAGCTCTAAAGTCGGGAAATTGTAGTAATTGATCTGCACTCAATACTCCAACGACCCCTACATTATCAAAATCAAGGCCTTTGGTAACCATTTGAGTTCCTACTAAAATGTCAATCCGTTTTTCTTCAAAATCATTAATAATATTAGCATGAGCATTTTTCTTGCGCACCGTATCGAAATCCATCCGAGCTATCTTAGCAGTAGGCAAAAATATATTTAATTCGTCTGCAATTTTTTCTGTACCAAAACCACGCAAAGTAAGATCATTCGTCCCACAAGCAGGGCATTCTCTCGGGATATTATTTTGATAACCACAATAGTGGCATTTCAAATTATTAG
>JAHDFV010000391.1 GCA_020627985.1 Saprospiraceae bacterium | reverse complement strand
TATTCTACACATCTTAATGAATTGGGATGCAACATTTTTTGCTTGCATTTTATCAGCTTTTCAAGCTGACGAGCTAATTCAATTTATTGGATTATTCATGAATCAAATACATTAAAAATAACACATGTAATAAACCAATTTTATCATTCTTCTTAAATTAGAGTACCAGTAATTTTTCTATTTTTTCTGAATTCCCGCTTTGAATTTTTACCAAATAAATACCCGTTTTAAGTTTTTCTTCTGAAATAGCGATTTGCTGCTGATGTTCTTGAAAAGTTTGATTAAAAATCAATTTGCCCACACAATCATAGATGGTTACTTTTACTGGATTTTCCATCATAGAATTATTCAGATTGATATTTAAAACTGAACCTTCATGAATTGGATTGGGAAACAAACTTGGTTCTTCTGTTGCCTTTTCATCAAGAGTAATTGTTTTACCATTAATATCATAGGTAACAATAAGCCTTGCAGCTTTTGAGTAATGATCGTTATACGAATAGACTCGTCTTGTACCAATTCCATTTTCGTTTTCAAAAAAGAAAAACATATTATTGCCTGAATTCCATTGGTTATTGTCAACAATCTCCTGAACAATAGAAGCAAGATTGGGCGTTTCAACCACTTCATTATTTGACCAAACATTATTTCCGAAATTCCAATCAATATTTGCATCCGTCTTGGGGCGATTAGAAATGTCATAATTTGAATTGTAGAAGCCATTCATATTAGCTCCAACTTGTCCTTTAATTTGAACTGTAAAATTATCATCAGATGCTCCTTCCGCAATAAACTCAATTTTAGCATCACAAATAGTAGCTCCCGAAGGAATGTTTACGCCACTAAATCGCAATCCGATTTTTTGTTCTGTACTATAATCTCTTCCAAATTCTAAATCGCTACTGCTTCTGTTCATATAACCATCGCTTACCCTTTCTTCTGCATCATAATAGCTATGTGAAACTTGTTTTTCAAAAGTTTCGGTGCAGTTATCTACATTTACATTGATTTGAAGATATTGGACATTATTGTTTTCATTAGTTTCAGGAATTTGATTATTATAATCAGCTTTGTATAAAATGTATTTTACACCTGTTCCCCAGGTACTTTTTACTGTTTTAAAATGAGCTTCATATTCATTAGAAGGACTATTACTAAAATTAGAAATAGATTTCCCCAAATACATATCTTCGTTGATATTGAGAATCTTATCGTCTGATAGATAAAATCCAACCCTAGCACTTAGGGGTGCTGTTGCACCTGATACATATTGGCGGCAACTCATTTTAATATAGTCACCATTCCTTACTGTTGTACTAGGAGAAATGCCCATATTACCAATTCTTAGGTCAGTTGTAATATTGGTAGCAGAATTTTTAGTAATGGTAAATTCATCTAAAATTTGATAACTATTGCTATTATTTGAATCAGGAGAAACAAAGGTAGCTGTTAGTGTATTATCATCAATAGATAGTTTCATAGTACCTTTTTTTAATAATCCTCTTCCATCATTAGTAGAATGAGAAGTACCAGCAGGTTCAAAAGGACGCATCATGGGATGATTAAAAAATACTTGTGAGCTGGCACTAGAACCCAATTTACCAGAAGAACCTAAAACTACATAAACAGTTCCTTTGTCTGTTTTAGTAAAATTACTATTGAAAATATCAGGGCTAAAACTATTAGGATTATAAGTAGCTAAACAACCATTACACCCATCATCTAGTAACATATTAGCGTTATTGGGATTAAATGTTGGAAGTGAGGAATCGTTGACATTATAGTGTCCATCAATTAAAAAAGAACGTTCATAATGGTGGTTGTGTCCACTTAAAACTAAATCTACTTCAAATTGATCTAATATAGGTGCAACATGAGTAATCATTGCTTCCATATCTGATTCCATATCTGTCAAAAGTGTATTTCTCTTTTCTTTGGAACCAGCAGAATATATTGGATGGTGAAAATAAACAATCGTCCAATCTGCGTTAGTACTAGCTTGTAAATCATTGGTTAGCCAAGTTGCCATATCATTGACTTCTTCATCAAAAACTCCATCATTAATCTCGGAGTTTAAACAAACAAAATGAACATTTCCATAATCATACGAGTAATATCCCTTATTAGCATCTACATAAGAAAACATTTCAAAAAACTCATGAACATTACTATTAGCCATGCCATAATCAACTTCATGATTACCAATGGCGGGCCAAACAATAGTATTTTTTAATTCATTTTCAAAGCGATTAAATACCGTATTTTGATAGGCGTAATCACTTCCATCGTCTCCACAATAACTATCACAGTTATATCGGGTACTACAAGCTGTAAAAGAGCTAGGATCTTCTGCCATACTATAGGAATTGTCACCCAATAACATGAGTGCATCAATTTCAGAAGTAGGTGTATAGTTTTTAAAAGCATTGAGTACTTCACCAGGATTCTCGACTCCTCCATCACCGATAACCCAAATATTTAGAGGAGTTGTTAACGATTGACCTTTGGGTAAAGAAGGATATATTTCTCCACGTTCTTTAGTAAAACCATTTGTGCATCTAATCTCATATTCTTGTGGCGAATTTACAGAGATTGTCTTGCTATAATCAGATACTGTACAAATAGAATATTCAAACCCATCTCCATCTTCTGTTAAAGGTTGATAAATATCCTCTTCCGTACTATATACTGTTTCACACTGATAAGAACTACTAGTAGCTCCTAAATTACGATAACATAATTTCATAGCTGAACCTATTTCTGTACGCCATCTGATAGTAATAGAAGCACTGGGCTGTCCACCGCTTCCTGGTTCTAAATAAGGTCCTCGAACAACATCGGGACATTGTGCTTGAGTTGATACACCCATAAATGCCAACATAAAAAAGAGTAAAACCTTTGTGACAAAACAATTTGTTCTCATAATAAAACTGTTTTAATAGTTAAATAAATAAGATTAAAATTTATTTTCCCCAATAGACTTGTGCGGCGGGTATTATCATCTGCTAAAAAAGGCTCTTTTTTGCCTGCATTTCGCCCTTTTTTCGTTGTTTAGCTCCACTAAACGCCTCAAAAATGGTCTCATTCAACCAAAAAATAGCTCATTTTTATCAAGATGCTACCCCCACCGCACAAGTCTAAT
>JAHDFV010000390.1 GCA_020627985.1 Saprospiraceae bacterium | reverse complement strand
GTAAAAATGAAGATGTCGTTTTATTAAAAGATACGTATAAGGTTAGTGAATTTAAATTATTCAATAATAATGAAGAAATAATCGAAATACCAGATAATGCTAAATGGAAATCTACTTTTCAATATTCAAATGAATATTTATATATCGAAACGGAAGACAATAAAGAAGTAAGATATTCTTATGAACCAGATTCATTATCTAATAGTATTAATTTAATATATGGAGGAAATAGATTTTCTATACATCCGAAAATAAATATGAATTTGATAAAATTAAATGATTCAATAGCTATAATTGATGGTACTTTTAATTCTGACTCAATTCATGTTGAATTAAAAAAGAAAAATGAAGAAGACTTTTTATTAGTGAATCGGAAATTTAGATGGATTCAAGACAGACCATTTAATCGATAATAATATTTATTCCTTTTGATCTATTATCTTTGCGTTCATTAGATCAGAAGGAATAATGAAAAAGAAAAGAATAGATCGTCATATTGCCATTGATTACCAATATAGAAAATTGGAAAAAAATAGAGCTACTATTGAAGAAGAAAGAATTTTAGGAGAAAAATATGGCGTCCAATCCTGTCAATTTGAAGCCTGGGAATCCGCTACAATGGCAATGACTTGTTCTATCCCTGATAATGAAAGTGCAACAGTTGCAGCTGTTTGGCATTTAATCAAGATGATTACCCGTAAACATTATAGTCGTAAAAATGTAAAAATTATACAACTATACGTAGATACTAAAATAGCAAAGGATATTTTCAAAAAGAAAATATCCCCCTATTTAAATCAGTAATTTAATTTTAATGGACTCTGTCTCCTCTTACTTCTAATTCTTGCATTAACTGCGCTTCATATTCTAAATATTCTTTCCACCTCGCTTGAACTTTTTCTTTTCCAGAATATTCTTCAGCCAAGTCAATAAATAACCGATAATGCGCCGCTTCAGCAACCATAAATTTATGATAGAATTCTTTTAAATCATCATCAGCTATATTTAAAGATAACACTCTAAATCGTTCACAACTTCTTGCCTCAATTAAAGCACTTACTAATAAACGTTCCATCAAACGATCGTTTTTAGTTTCCGTTTTTTTCATGAACGTTAATAAAGCATTGACATATTCATCCTTCCTTTGTCGACCAAGAGTTAAACCTCTTTTCTCTAATTCTTGAATAACTAATCTAAAATGTCCCCATTCTTCAGTTACGATCGGAGCTAATTCTTTAACTAATTTAATCCGATCAGGATAAGCTTGAATTAATGAAATACAAGTAGTCGTTGCTTTTTGTTCGCAATAAGCATGATCTGTTAGAATTTCTTCTAAACTCTTTTCCGCTAAATTTACCCATCTCGGATCTGTAGGTAATTTTAATCCTAACATCTTTTATTATTTAGTAGATTTTAAACAATGTATGTGTTCTTTAAAGAAATCCAATTCATATATTTCATAATCTTCAAATCCTCCTCCCCAAACAACTCTAATTCTAGTTGCTTCAGAATCTTCCAACATTTTAACATCCTTTTTTTCTAAAGGATAATATCCTTTAAATGTAGTATGCCCTTTAGCAATGTTTACAGCACCTTTGTTACTTGTATTATTAATTACAGTAACTTTTGTACCATCCATAAGCATGATAACTAATTTAGCCCCCTGTCTTAATCCTCCAAATTCTTCTTGTCCCGATTTACTTTTTACAGTAAATTCTAAAACCAATAAATAATCTTTTCCTTTCAATTCTGAAATATAGCCTGTGCAATCTAAATAGCCTTTTCCTTTCATCATATCAATATATTGATCATCGACATGAGAAAACAACATACTTCTTTTGGTAGCTCTTTTTCTACTCCCTGAAAAAGTGTCTACTTCATCAAATGCCATAGTACAATCTTTCGATTTCTTAGGAACAAAAACCTGCGGATTATATTTTTTTAATTTCGTAATTCTGTTTTGTGCAATTTCTAATTTAGCATCTAGAATTTCACCATTCTTCTTTTTGATATCATCTAACCTTTTTTGATAATCTGACCTTGCAGCTTCTTTTGATGTATTCTTATTATTTGATGTATTAGAAGAATTCGCAATTTTATTATTATCCAAAGAAGGAGTCTTTTTCTTCGTTTGTACTTTTTGGTAATTTGCCATTAATTTTTCGGCAGGATAAGTCAGCATTTTTTGATATACTTTCTCTGATTTGCTAGCTACTTTTTGCGCTTTTTTAGCATCTTTAATTTGACGTTTCAAAATCTTAATCCGACTTTTATAAGTAGTTGTTTCAGAAGGAGAAAGCGTTTTTGATTTTTTCTTCATGTTATATTGTTGCTCGAAACCATTCAACTCAAGCGTTACATCTTTTTGTTCTTGTAATGCTGCCTCTTTTTCCATTCGTGCATTCCTATAACGTTCAGTAATATCTTGACGAGCAACAAGCATTTCATCTCTTGTAAATCCTTTTTTGGGCTTAGGTCCTTTTACTTTCGGCTCATTCGCACTTTTGGGAGCTTTTGGTGCTTTCGATTTTTTAACCTTTTTTCCTTCTTCTTTGGGTTGATCTTCTAAATCATATTCCCAAGAGCCATCTGAATAAAGAATAATTTTTTCACCTTTATCATTCACTGCTTTAATTTGACCAAAACAAGGATTTGATAATAAATGCATAAAAATCGTAATGCATAGTAAGATTATGTGTTTAAATTCCATGATTATATCTATTTTGCAAACCCAAATTTAAGTGAAATACCTCAATCTGTTTTGACCTTACAATAATTTTAAGATGAATACGACTAGATTAACGTACTTTTTAGCTTTTTTCTTCGTTTTTGGACTTTTTTCATGCGAAAATTCAGTTCCAAACAACAATTCTAATCATAATATGAACGATTATATACCTGGAACTGTAATTTCAGTTGACTATCCTGAGACTAGAATGGATACAAATAATGTAGAGAATTATTTTTCTGAAAGAATATCTGATCCTTTTCAATGGCTTGAAGATGACAAATCTACTGAAACTGCCAATTGGGTTAAAGCTCAGAATAAAGCTACGTACAGCTACATCGATCAAATTCCTTATCGAGATGCTATAGCCAATCGATTAGAAGACCTTTGGAATTATGAAAAGTTTTCTTCCCCTTTTAAAGA
>JAHDFV010000389.1 GCA_020627985.1 Saprospiraceae bacterium | reverse complement strand
ATCATCAAGGTTTCTGAGACAAAGGTTTCTCTTTGTTTTGCTATTTCAAAAGCTTCATCAATGGTTTGCGCATATTGTAATATTTCCCTTGCTAATATTGAGATTGGTGTTTTACCATGCATCGGTATTTCGGAAGGTGCAGCATTTAAAGTAATCGTTAATCCATGTTCATTCATTCCTGAAACCACACCACTCATTCCTGCCCAAGCAATCATCATAAATGAATGTCCTTGTTCTGGATTAATAAAACTAACGACTTTATTTTTAGAAAAACCATCACCTACATAAAAATCAAAATTTCTTCCTATGATCAAAGTGCTATCTTCTGAACGAGAATCCCAAGTAGAAAAAGAAGTACAACCGACTGTCCCCATATTTTGTAAAGCATGACCAATATCATGTGCACCATGATAATTTAAAACTCTTTGGTATTTTGGTCCAACGAAATCATATTCATTATTGGCAGAAAGTGAAGCACCATAAATTTCTTTTTGATATTCTACAGGAATATATTCAGGCATTTTTCGATTAAACCAACCAATAAAATATTTTAAATAATACAAGAAGCTTTCTGAAGGAACAAAGGTTTTCATTTCTTCAATAAATGACACTTCTAATTGGTAAGTTAATTCGGTAGTCATTTTACCATTGGCTACACCAATTTCAAAAGGACTGCCTTCTAAATATGTTTCCCAAATTCCGTGTTTGTTTTTCTTTAACCAACAATTCTTCCAGGTATAAAAATCCTCATCCACTTTTACTCTTTCAATTTCGAAAGCACTTTTATCTTCTATTTCTGGCGGATTTATTTTAATTGTATATAAAAATAAAATCCATAGAATGATTAAAAGTATTCCCAATACTAAAAAAAAGTAACCAAATCGTTTGAGCCATTTCTTTAATTTTGGACTCATTGTGCTCTTTTAATATTATTTAAAATATTACTTCTTCCTAACAATTCAGAGCAAGTCATAATAGCTCCTACAGAAACACCTAAAATGCCATGCATATTTAAATTTTGCCCAGTAAGAAATAAATTTTCTACTTTCGTTTTAGGCGAAATAAAAGAACGCAAGGGTGCATTATAATCTTTTATAATTCCATACATGGATCCATCACTTGTGCCAATATAATCTCTAAATGAAAGTGGAGTAGTGGTGTGAATAGATTTAATACAAGAACGAATATTCGGAAAATGTTTTTCTAATTCTCGAATACATTTTTCTGCTTTAATTCGTTTGAATTCTTCGTAATCTTCTCCCCTTGAATTTTCATTCGCTACGGTATTAAATGTTCCTGCCCATTTTTCTACTTCATCAAATCGCATATAAGCGAGCATCGTTAAACAATCCGCATGTTCTAGAGATTTAGAAATGGCTGGAGTAGAAATCATATAAGCATCTGGCCATTCATTTAATGTATATTTAGTATACCGCCAAACATCATTATTGTTATAATGGTATATATTGTGATTTAAATATTTAAAAGTATCTTTTTTAAGAACAAGGTGTAAATTAAAACAAGCAGCACTATTTTTTAAAGAACGAATTCTTCTAGTATATGATTTACGAATTTTATGTTCTTTTAATAAATCTAAAGTTAAGTGTGGATGTATATTTGAAATAAAATATTTTGCTTCGAATTGTTCTCCTTCTGCTGTTTCTGCTTTGGTTAACGTACCGTTTTCGAAAACTAATTTTTTAACATCTTTATATTTTAATATTTCCCCACCAAATTCTCTAATCTTTTTAGTTAGAATTTTACAAATTTGAGAACCACCATCTACACAACGATATGAACTTTCTATATAAGTATTGATGGTTAGGGCATGAGAATATAATGGTGTTTTATTTGCGACACCGGCATACAGTGGATTCGATCCTGCTAATACATTTCTCAATTTCGGATTTTGAGTTGTTGCATCAATAAAATCTTTAGCACCAATAGACAAATATTTAAAAAAAGTTTCTTCGTCTTCTAAAGGATCTTTATCTTCTAAATTATATAATGGAAAAGCTTTACAAGCAGCTAGTATTCCTTCCGTATATTTTTTAATATTATCTCTTTCTCCTGGGAATTGTTCGCTTAGAGATTCAATAAATGCAGGATAGGTTTGAGCATGCCCATAACGAGTATCATCATTATCAAACGTAATATAGTCGAAAGTAGAATCCATTTTTCTTAATTTCAGTTTATCCATTAAACCGAAATATTTGAAAAATTGATATAAATTCTGTCCTTCATCTAGTCCTCCTAAATAATGAACGCCTGTATCAAAAATGGCTTTGTCTCTCACGAAGGTTTGTAAGTTACCACCCGTCTGTCTATTTTTTTCTAATACACAAACACTATAACCTGCTTCTCCTAACATGTAAGCACTTTGCAAACCACCAAGGCCACTACCTATAATAATGACGTCGTATTTTGTTTTATATCGTTTCATTTAATTCTTATGCACTGTAATTTGTATCCAATCATTTTCAATTTTATTCGAATTAAAATGAGAAGGTATTTCTATTTCAGAATTTTGATTTTTAATGAATAAAATTCCGTTTTCATTTAAAAAAGAATGGATATTTCCAATTATATATTTCCAATTTTCTATTGGCTTAGATAATCGATTAAAATCAATTAAAAGAGTATCGTATTTTTTATCCAATACTTCTTCCAAAGAATTGGAATAGAATTGAATATTTTCGTTTTTAGATATATTATTATTGGCTAAAATAATATCATCTTCATTTTCATCCCAGCCAATTATCGTTCTTTGTTCGCTTGTAAAAGAAAGCATATAATCTTTTACCCCTTTTCCACAACCAATATTTAATATAGAAGCATTCCTTGGAATTAGATTATGTAATATGTTATAATTATTATTCAAGGATAATTCTTTTTTAACTTCTCTATAAATAGATTGTCCTTTATATAAATAATTTTTTTGAACTTTCTTTTGATAATAGTCAGGAGTTTCTACTTCTGTTTTTAAAGCTTCAAATTCCTGACGCATGAATTTTAAAACGCCTTTGGTCATGGCTTGATACGTTTCTCCATACGGATGAGTACCGTTTTCAATTCGAGGTAAAATTTTAATGGTTAATTTCCCATCTTTAATATAATTCTCTCCTTTATTTACGGCATGACCTGCACCGTGTAAT
>JAHDFV010000388.1 GCA_020627985.1 Saprospiraceae bacterium | reverse complement strand
TGAACTATATAATAGATCAGAAAAAATAATTAGTGTAGAAGGTTTTACTTTAGTAAGTGGTACATCTTCCTCTTCTCCATTGCCGTTAATTGTTCTACAACCAAACGATTATCTGATTGTGTATAAAGAAGAAGAAAACATAAGTTTTAATTCATTTGGAACCAATGCACCTTTAGCTAGTTATAGTGGTTTATCCAATGCAGGAGATGATTTATCTTTAATTTCTCCAACAGGAGATGTTATTGATGCTTTAGATTTTGATCTTACCTGGTATCAAGATACAGGTAAGGACGATGGCGGTTATTCTCTTGAAAAAATAAGTCCAGATTCTCCTTGTGAAGGAGCGAATAATTGGAGAGTTTCAAGTGATACTTTAGGAGGAACACCAGGATCTCAAAATTCAATTTTTGAAGATATTTTTGATGATAATTTACCAGAAATCATTACCTCATTTCCAAATAATGAATTCAATGTTTTATTGACATTTACGGAAGCAATGGATGAAGTTACTCTTGCGGATCCAAATAATTATACCATTGATAATGGAATAACTGTTATAGATGCGAATCCGATTCCTCCGTTATATAATCAAGTTGAATTAATAATTGATCCTAATAGCCCTTTTGTAATTAATACCTATTATGAAGTTTCCATATCAACAACGCTGACTGATTGTTTTGGTAATGAATTTGGGATGTTTAATACTGATATATTTGCAATGCCTGAGACTATTAATTCTGGAGATGTAATTATTAATGAAGTATTGGCAGAACCACAAACAGGTGGATCTGATTTCGTAGAGTTATATAATAATTCTAACAAAGTTGTCAACATTGGAGACTTGGTTATCTTGAATGATGTAGCAAGCAGTTCTCCTTCTAGTCCAATAACACATAATTATCTAATGTTCCCTCAATCTTATGTGGTTTTAACAGAGAATCCAGGAGATATTTTACAACGATATACCGTTGCGAATGAAAATGTATTATTAAAAAATGATTTACCAACCCTTTCTGCTGATTTTGGAAATATAACGCTTTTAGCAATTGGGGAAGTAATTGATAAATTCGATTATAAAGAAGAATATCATTTTGAATTAATCGATGAAACAAAAGGAGTCTCTCTTGAGAGAATTGATTTTGATGAATTCACCAATAGTCCTGATAATTGGCATTCTGCTTCTTCGAATTCAGGATATGGAACACCAACTTCCCTTAATTCACAATATTTACCTCAAGGAGAATCTGGTTCGGATGAATTTTATTTAACCGAAGATACGTTCTCACCTGATAGTGATGGTTTCAAAGATTTCCTTAGAATAGATTATGAAGTCGGTACGAATGATTATGTTACTAATATAAAAGTATTTGATGCAAGAGGAAGAGTGATTAGAAATTTAGTCGAAAATGAAACCATAGGTATTGAAGGTTTCTACCAATGGGATGGACTTAATGACAACGGAGATAAAGCCAGAATAGGAATCTACATTATTGGTATCGAATTAATAAAACCAAATGGTGATAAAGATTTTATTAAAAAAACTTGTGTGCTGGCAGGGCAATTTTAATTTTAAAATTAAATAAAAATATAAAATCAATAGACCGTATTTATCTTTTAAATACGGTCTATTGATTTAAATAATATCCTCATTTATTAAAAGGAAATCCTTTTATATATTTTTTATAAGTGTCTGCTATAATAAAGGTTTCATTTTTACCCTTTTTACGCTCATTTTTATAGTGACAATACCTTAATATTCCCACAACTTTGTAATAATAAAAAAACTTGTAAAAAATTAGAGAGGATTAATACTCTTCTAATTCTTCTATAAGTTCTTTTAATTTATTTTCTAAATTTCACAAAAAATATATATGAATACTATACAGCAAAATAAAGTAGCCAAAACATTAAACGAACTTTTTATTGATTCAAGGAGTGATAAATTCAAAATGATAAAAGGGGCGGCTAAAAGTATTTTCAGACCCATGCAACCTGCAGATTTTGAAGAAGTGTATTTGTCTATTTCAAATGAACAAGGAGAGCATTTAAAAAAACTGATTCAAAAAAACAAGCTTAAAAATATAGTAGAATTTGGAACATCATTTGGAATTTCGACATTGTTTTTAGCTCAAGGAGTTATAGAAACGGGAGGTCATATTATAACAACCGAATTGCTTGAATCGAAAGGTAAAAAAGCAATAGAAAATTTTATAAAAGCAGGCGTAAATGATTGGGTTGAAGTAAGAATAGGAGATGCAATGGAAACTTTAAAAAACCATAATCAATCAATAGATTTATTATTGCTAGATGGTTGGAAAGATTTGTATTTGCCTTTATTTAAAATGCTTGAACCAAATTTCCATTCTGAAACATTTATTTATGTTGATAATGCGAATATGTCTGATAGCAGAGCTTTTTTAAAAACAATTTCAAAAAATAAAAAATACCAATTTGAATCAATGTTTGGTGGTACAGTAGTGCTAATTACTATTAATAAATCATTTAATAAAATATGAAGAAAGATGGGTTGAAATTTTTAAGAAATAAATAATTAATTTTTTAATTAAAGTATATAAGATGAAAATAAATATGATAATGTTGTTAGCTACTTTTGTAGCAATGCTTTCTTGTAATACAGAAAGTGATGAAAATATAATACCAGTACAAATAGAGCTTGATCCATTGCCATTTAGAGAAGGTGATCGTCCAGCAACTACCAGTGGTGTACCTCATGTACAAATTGATTTAGGCTTAGTTCCAGATATTCATGATGAAATGATCCGTCGTATATTCTCTGTTCCTGGTATAGTAAATGAACCTTCAGTAATTTTATCCTGGGAAGGAATATGGATAGATTCAGATATAGATATAATAAATCCACAAGCTTTGATTAGTGGAAGAGAATTGGGGCATGTTCATGATGATGGTAGTTTGCATATATTTTTAGAACCCAACAGATCCGTAGAAGCCATCAATGCAGGATGGGCAGTAGCTCACCCTTATAATGTTGAAGGTAGAGAGGGTTGGGAAGGATTTGTGATGATATATACTCCTCAAACTATAGAAGAACTTAATGTGGTTTTTCAACTTATTGTTGAAGCATTTAATTATGTAACAGGACAAGAATTAGTTGCTACAGATTTTTATTAAAGAATCGTTATTAATTTTTGAATAAAA
>JAHDFV010000042.1 GCA_020627985.1 Saprospiraceae bacterium | reverse complement strand
CTCTATACGTATCTGAATTGGTATTTGGCGATGAACCTTGATTATCAAATGCCCATTCGTATCCAAAATTTCTATTCAAATCCACTCCAAATGTTCCATCACCATTATCCCTCCTATTTTTTCTCCATAAACCTCCACCATTAGGTTCTGTTGTTTCATTATAAATATAACCATCTGGATTTATACAAGGTATAAAATACATTGCCGTATGATCAACTAAATATTTAATTTCGGGATTCGTATCGTAGTTTTCAAGAAGATACCACATGTAATACATCATCTGCATCATACTTCCAGGTTCTCTGGCGTGTATTAAAGAAGTATATAAAACCTCAGGTTCTTCTGCTTCATTATTATCCGCATTATCAGAAATTCTTAGCCAATATATTTCTCTGCCTTCATGTGTGAGTGTAGATGATATAGGCGCTTTGCTGGTAATTAAGTTTGGATATTGTGATTTCATATCATCCAATTCTGCTAACATTTCTGAGTAGGTTAAATAACCTCCCATAGATCCTGCATTATAATTGGATGGAGTAATTAATGGAGTTTCGGGTTTTTCTGGACAATCCGTATTTCTAGTATGATTTGAGAGTTGCTTGTTTTGGAAAGCTTTAATTAAGTCATCAATAATAATTTCATGCTCTAAATTATTTTCTTGTAAAAGCCTAATTTCGCGTTGCGAAAAAACACCAGTATAATGCTTATTTGGTGCATATTCTCCATGGTCAATTAGACCTAAAGAAGCCATTTGTGTTATATCGTCTGGACTATTTAATAGAACTTTTACTTTAGAATATTTTACAGGACTTTGTGTATAAGAAAAAGTGCTGAAAAAAAGGAAAAAGATTAATGCGTAATATCTCATTTCGTACTTATTTATGAATACGAATGTATATAATATTATTCTATAATCTTTAGTTAATCAGAAAGTTTACTAAAATGTGATAATTGAAGACTTTTTATCTTTTTAAACCAATCACTGTTCGGGCATACATAATCCTAGGAGCCCAATAGGTAGATTTTAAGATGTTATCGATGACAACCCCTCTGTTGGTACTATGAATGACGAAAACGCCTTCTGCTTTATTCTCAACGACGATACCTACATGACTGACTTTTCCATTTGAACCAAAGATGACTAAATCGCCAGGTTGTGTTTTCTTCACAGCAATCTTTTTACCATCATTGGCTTGTGTTCTGGAAGTTAAAGATAAGGGTAGATCGAAATGTTTATAGATGTAGCAAGTGAAACCAGAACAGTCAAATCCAGTGCTTGGTTTTCGACCTGCATATTTATATGGAGTTCCCAAATATTTTTTACTGTAATGAACGATATTATCTCTTAATTTTAATTCCTTGGCTCTTGCTTTTCTTTTTTTATCTCTTTTAATATAAGCAGGCTCATAATTAGAAATATCAACTGCAGGAGGCATTATTATTTCAGTTTCAGCGACTCTACCTGTTGAATCCGTTTCTACTGATTTCGCTTGAAATTCATCTTGCTTTGAAGTATTTGGTCGTTGATTAGACGTAGCAAGATTCCTTTTTGGAGAACAGGAAGACATGATTAAGGTCCAGCCTAATAAAAATATAATAAGAAAATGCACGTTTATTTTCATAACAGCAGAAGTTTAATGCCTATGAAACGAATTGAAAGCCTAAAAAATTATACTTGTTGTTGTAGGTTAGTTAAAAGGGTTATTACATGATTATCTCATTGAGATAATACCAACAAGTAAGCGGCGCGCGGATATTTCCGCGAGCCGCTCCTTTATTTCACTCAATTATTCAACCTACTTACATTTATACATAAACCGTACCAAAAATGATAAAAGCAGGCATCAAATAAAATTATTTCATAATTCGGACTTTCATTTTTACATCTTTTTCTGGTCGATCTCTAGCATCTGTTTTAACTTTAGCTATTTTATCGATGACTTCTATACCTTCTATGACTCTTCCAAACACTGTATAATTTCCATCCAATTGAGGTGTACCACCAATCGTTTTGTATGCTTCTTTTTCATATTTACCATATCTGGCACCTCTTTGAGTAGATATTTTATCTAACAAAGCAGGAGGAACGGGTTTACCTTGAACAATATAAAACTGACAACCTGAAGATTTCTTTTGCGGGTTATTATTTCTTGCTGCACATAAGGTACCTTTTAAATGTATAAGTGAATCTACAAATTCAGCTGGAATTTGATATCCAATATCTCCAGATCCTAAGGCTTTTCCTTTGGGAGCATTTTTAGAATTTGGATCACCACCTTGAATCATAAATCCATCAATAACTCTGTGGAATAATAAACCATCATAAAATCCATCTTCAACTAATTTAATAAAATTATCTCTGTGCTTTGGTGTAGCATCATATAATTCAATGACCATTGAACCAAATTCGGTCTCTAATTCAATAAGACATTTTTCTGGTTCAGCAATAGAAACTTCATATTTTTTAAAGTTTGCTTTTTTACCTTTTATAGCTTTTAAAGTAACGGTATAATTTCCTGAGGATTTATATTTATGAGTTGGTGATTTTTTATTGGATGTTTTACCGTCACCAAAATCCCATTCATACGAATCTGCATCTTTAGAATTATTATTGAAATTTACTTTTGCAGGTAAAAATTTACTATCGATTTTATAGGTAAAATCAGAAATAGGTTTAGCGCAAGAGCTTAATAAAATAATTACACTAATAAATAAAAAAATATAATTTCTCATAAAATGAATAATGATTTAAAATAATGTTGAATAGTTATGAATTAAATTAATGACCTCTTACGTAATAAATCGTATTTTCTAATTCAAAATAACTAACAGTTCTATCTTCTAATAAATAAATATAAATATGATTCCCTCCTTCTACACTTAAATCAATTTGAAAACGCTCCATTTCTTCACCAGCCGTTTCGTCTTCTTTTTCTGTAATGGATTTAATTTTATATTTTGTAACTCTTTCTTTTCTTGTACCATCAGCCATTTCTTGGAAAGTATTTAAAATAAAGAATTTTTGTAAGATTAATTTAACCTTAGGATCTTCAGCAGCTATTATTTCTAATTCTTCTTTTGTTTTATTGGTTAAATCTTCTAATTCAGTAACTGCATCTTCTATTGGAGTTTCTTTTTCGACTTCTTCTTCCACATTTTCTTCAATTACTTCTTCAACTACTTCTTCTTTTTCTTCATCTCTATCCCTAGCACCATACCGATCCGCTACTGAATATCTATCTTCAATTTCATCCGTTTCCTCCTCTTCTGCTTCTTGCACTTCTTTTTCCTCAATTTTTTCTTCTACTATATCTTCCACTTCTTCAACTTGATCTTTTTTCCCTTTACTTTTTTTCCCTTTTTTCTTTCCATCCTTTGCAGCAGATTTTGGTTGTTTTCTTTTATCTATTACTTCGTATGTTTCTTCAAAAGTAAAATAAGTACTATCTGCCATTACAAATCGATATTGATTTTCTTGAACTTTAATAAAAGGACGAACAGTACTACCCCATACATCGTAATCTTCTTCTATAGTAAATTCATGTCGATCTGTAAAATATTCTTTTTCACTTTTTTGTCTTGCTCGATTTTCAATAATAGAAGGTAATAAATAAATGATTTCTTCTTCTTTTTTAGTCCTTCTAAATATTAGCGTTTCTGCTTCAGCATATTTATTTAAAACTATTTTTAAATGTCCTTGCATTGTCGCATCACGAGCATTCATTGTATTTAAAATATAACCATATTTTGTCGGTACAGCATTATTGACATAAAAAACACTTTTTTTATCCCCTTGTACTACAAACAATTTACTATTATAGTAAGCAAATGAATGTTTACCAGCAGCAATTCTACCACCATCACCATCCATATATTCAACTTTAAAAGGTTTAAAGTCGTAACCATATAAATTTTCTACTTCAATGAATTTTCTATCTTCAATAAATGAATATTCATTTTGAGCAGTTATGAATAAAGTACTAAAAAGAAATAAAGTAAGGATCCAGTATTTCATGTTATTTTACATTAAATTAAAAAATAAAATTAGTTATGTTAAATCTGCTAATTCCATCCAACGCATTTCTTTTTCTTCAATGCTATCATTGATTTCATTTAATTGGATAGAATATGATTTAATTTGATCAGCAGTTAAATTGCTATCATTAAATTTTTCTGAAATGTTTTTCTTTTGTTCTTCTAGTTTATTGATTTCTTTTTCCAATTTATTAAATTCTTTTCGATCATTATAACTCATCTTTGGAGCTTGATCTCTAGGTTTAATATGTTCCTTTTTGGATTCTACTTTTTCATTAGGACGTGATTCTGTAGTTTGGTCTCTTTTCCAAGCTCTATATTCATTATAATTCCCATTCCAATCTTTTATTTTCCCTTCTCCTTCGAAAATAAAGAGATGTTCAGTAAGTTTATTTAGAAAATAACGATCGTGAGAAATAATAATTAAACAGCCCGGATATTCATTTAAAAATTGTTCCAGAATATTTAAGGTAACAATGTCTAAATCATTTGTAGGCTCATCTAAAATTAAAAAATTTGGATTTTGAACTAATACGGTTAATAGATATAATCTTCTTTTTTCACCTCCACTTAATTTTGAAACATAAACTTGTTGTTGTTTACGACTAAATAAAAACTTTTCTAAAAAGGCGGCAGCTTTTAAATTTTGTCCATTACTAAGTGGAATTTCTTCTGCAATGTCTCTAATAACATCGATGACTCTTTTATCCTCATTTAATTGAATACCTTCTTGGTTATAATGACCAAAAACGATAGTATCTCCAACTACAACTTTTCCAGTGTCAGGTTTAATTTCTTGCGTGAGTAATTTTACGAAAGTTGACTTCCCTACTCCATTTTCTCCTACAATTCCAACTCGTTCTCTTTTCTTAAATTTATAACTAAATCCTTTTACTGCTTTAAAATCGCCATAAAATTTAGAAACATTATGACACTCCACAATTTTTTTACCGAGCCTTTCTGATTTAAATTCTAATTTAAAATCTGATTCTTCTTTATGACCTGATGTCTTTTCTTTTAAATCATGAAAAGCGTCTACTCTAGATTTCGCTTTTGTACCTCTTGCTTTAGGTTGTTTGCGAATCCAATTTAATTCTCTATTAAATAGTTTTTTATTCTTATCCATTGTGGCATTCTCTACCTCAATTCTTTCTGCTTTCTTTTCTAAATAATAAGAATAGTTTCCTTTGTATTTATGTAATTTCGAATGTTCTAATTCATAGATAACATTACAAACTCGATCTAAAAAATAACGATCGTGTGTTATCATAAATAGAGTCTTATTGGCTTGCATTAAATAATTCTCAAGCCATTCGATCATATCTACATCCAAATGATTGGTTGGCTCATCTAGAATGAGGAAATCAGGTTCTTCAATCAGCACTTTAGCAAGAGCAACTCGTTTTTGTTGACCACCAGACATCGTACCTACTTTTTGGTGCATGTCTTTTATATTGAAACGAGTTAAGATCTCCTGGATTCTTACTTCAAAATCCCAAGCTTTTAACTGATCCATTTTATCTAGAATCGCTTGTAATTCTTCTCCTTGCTTACCAAGAATCATAGCTTCTTCATACAAACGAATCGTTTGTAAACTTTCATTATCGGAATGGAAAATAGTATCTATTACTGTTTCTTCAGGAAGGAAATCTTGTTCTTGGGATAGCATCCCAATGGTAATCTCTTTATTGACAAAAATCTTTTTGTCTTCTCTTTCTGAACTTTCAAGGCCCATTAATACACGGAGTAAAGTAGATTTACCTGTACCATTTTTGGCTACTAAGGCAATTTTTTGCCCTTTATCAATGTGAAGTGAGATATCATCGAAAAGGTTTTTCTCTCCGTAATTCTTAGTAATGTGTTCGAAAGTAAGATAGTTCATATATAATTTGCATAAAAAGACCTCCCAAATATAGTATATATGGAAGGTCTTTTTGGTATTAAATCTTTTACAAGATTTATTTCATCATATCTTTCATGATTAATAAAGCTTCTTGAACATAAACATCCTTTTCAAGACCTTCAATCCACTTTTTATTTCTTTCAGTTTTGCCTTCATCAGCATTAATAGTTTTTAAATCTACTTCTAGATTTTTAACGACTAATCCTTCAATAGCATTCTCCATGATTTTATCATATTTCTTAGCCTCAGTTTTTTCTTCCATTCTTTCTTCTTGGAAGTCTTCTAATTTTAAAGAAACATCTGAATCATCTCTCACTTCTTTTAGACGAGCTGCGTTTTTAGAAATCATTTGGAACGTTTCATTCAATTCAATTCTTTTTTTGCTATTAGAAGCTTATCCATGTTTTTTACATTTCTAACATTCTGACTATATTTTACGGGATCTATTTTAGTCCATTCTAAAGCATAATCATACTCTTTTTCTCCTAAGTCAATTTTCTGATACGTATCTGGTAATATAATGTCAGGAACCACTCCTTTTAATTGAGTAGATCCTCCATCGATTCTATAGAATTTCTGGATGGTCATTTTTACAGAACCTAAAGGTTTAACTTCTGTTTGTCCCCAAACCATATCATCAAGGTTTACAAAACGTTGAACGGTTCCCTTACCAAATGTTGATTTACTACCAATAATTACAGCTCTATTGTAATCTTGCATTGCAGCAGCTAATATTTCAGATGCAGAAGCACTGAATTGATTAACCATTACAATTAAGTTCCCATCAAATAAAACTCTTTTATCTTCATCTTCTAAAATGTTCGGATCACGATCTCTTGATTTTACTTGAACGATTGGTCCTTTCTCAATGAATAAACCAGACATTTTAACAACATCTCTTAATGATCCGCCACCATTATCTCTTAAATCAAGGATAATAGATTCTACATTCTGATTTTTAAGTTTTAATACTTCCTGAGCAACATCTTCAGCACATTGTCTGCCTTCTTTATCTTTAAAGTCTGCATAGAATCGAGGTAAATATATATATCCTATATTTTTAACACCTTCCTTTTCATAATCTAATGTAACAGACTTAGCATACCCTTCATCCATGATTACAATATCACGAACTATTGGGATAATACGTTCTGTCCCATCATCAGTTTTAACAGTTAATCTTACTTCTGTACCTTTCTTTCCTCTGATATAAGAAACCACTTCATTGATATTCATTCCATTCAGATCAACTGGTTCTTCATTGCCTTGTGCCACTTTAATGATTATATCATTGGGTTTTAATGAACCTTCTTTCCAAGCTGGACCTCCTGTGATAATTTCGGTTACTTTCGTTTCTTCACCATCAGATTGTAAACGTGCACCTATTCCTTCTAATTTACCTGACATTGAAATGTCAAAATTTTGTTTTTCTATTGGAGCATAATAATTGGTATGCGGATCATATAGTCCTGCTATAGCATTTAAATACACATCCATTCGATCAGAACGTTTTGTATTTTCCATTCTAGAGAACCATTTATCAAACACTTTTTTGACATCACTTCTTGCTTCTCCTAACCAATAATCATTAGATTTCTCTTCAAAATTTTCTTTACGCTCGTCTTTAGGCTTGGCTAATTCTTCTTTTTGCTTTTCTAAACTAGAGTTATATCGATTGAGAATTTCATACTTAATTAGTTTTTCCCATCTAAGCTTTTGATCATCGTAATTCTTAGAATATTCTCTTTTGTCTCCATCTAATTCCAACGTTTCCTCAATAGTATAATCGAAATCTTTGACCAATGCTTCATTATAATATGACTTTGCTCTTTGAATACCTGCTTCATATAATAAAACAGACATATCGAAGAAATCATAATTGATTTCAGTTATATTTTCATCTAACTTAGCTTTGTACTTTGATAATTGAGTAATATCATCTTGAACTAGGAAACGTTTACCATTATCTAATCGATCCATATATAATGAAAAAAGCTTCTCAGAAAAATTATCATTAATCTCTAAAGGATTGAAATGATAATTTTTGAAACCATCCATCATTGTTTTTAAACGAAGGGTGTCCTTTTCAACTTCACTAGCTTGGTAAACTGTAAAGCTTGCACCAACGAAGAATAAAAAACAAGGAATGGCAAAATATAATGACCTTTTAAATCTCATCTTTAGATTAGGTTTTATTATGAAAGTTCTCTTGACTAATATACTACAATAACAATAAAATGTTGTTAGAGGACGGCTGAACACTATGATTTTAACCCAACCTTAACCATTAAAACTCCTAATTAATATAAATTTTTGCAATATAAAATTAAGACAATATAGGATAAAGATCAGCAAAGATGAAGCCTAATTTAAATGCAACCTCTTTTTGAATTAAAATTCAAATTATTTAGTACTGTCTTTTGGCAAATTATTTTCTTCTAAAGTTTGATCAATTCTCTTTTTTAACTTGTCCAAATCATTCTTTAATTCTTCATTCGCTTGAACAGATTCTTCATCAGACATTTCTTTGTTGTTGAAAGCATTTATTTTGTCTTGTAACGCTTTTTTCTGCTCATTCAATTTTCTTAAAGATTCTAAATATTCTTCAGAATTATCGCTGATATCTTTAGCTTTAGATTTTAAGTCATTGAACAAAGTACCAATTTTATCCATGGCTTTATCATATTTGCCATTCTTGTATTTCTCCTTTTCGGAAGTCAATAAATTGCTGACTGCGCTACCGACATCTTTTGCTGCTTTACCAATCGTTTGGAATGTACCTTTAGCTTGAGCTTGTTCTTCTGGAGTTCCTAGAAAACGATTATATACCAAAATTCCAAAAACTAGAATTATACCTAATGTTATTATTTTCTTGATCATATTGAATACATTAATTTTATAAATAACAAAAATACATCATTTAATTAAATGATGTATGAATTAAAATCATTGTTATTTTTTTAATGGTTTTTCTTTGATTAAACTGTTTAAAACGACAGTAAATAATATTAAACTTCCACCAATTATACTTCGAAAATCTGGGTATTCTGATATAAAAAATATAGCCAGTATAATACCATAAATGGGTTGCATACTGCTCATAATACTTACAGTACTTATACTAAAATTTCTGAAACTATTTAAAAATATGGTATGACCTATAGCTGTAGTAATTAATCCTAGAAAAATAACATAGTATATTTGTGATGATATTTCTAAATAAGTAAAAGAATATATAAACAATAGAGGTGACAAAATTATACTCATTACAAGCATTTGGTAAAACATTAAAATAGATCCATTGATATTATCTATCTGTTTCTTTAAAATTAAATTCCTGATAGAATAGCTAAATGAGGAAAATAAACCCATAAACAGACCTTTTGTCATAGAATTATTCATATCAAAATTTGGAATTAAAAAATAAATACCAATCAAGATGAATACACAAGAAATTAGGCTACTCTTTTTTAAAGGAGTTTTTAGAAATAAGGGTTCTAATAAAGTTGTGATCATTGGATAAGTAAACAAAGAGAGCATCGCTATTGCTACATTCGACCATTGTAAGGCGTAAAAATAAGTGATCCAATGTATAGCCATTAGTACACCTGTAATGAAAAGAATAAAGCCTTTTTCTTTATAATTTATTTTAAAAGATAATCCTTGTATAAAACATATTATACCTAAGAAAAATAAAGCGCATATTGATCTGAGTGTAATCGTTAATGGAGGTGGAAAAGTGATATACCTACCAATAACTCCCGAAGTACTAATGCATAGCATTGCAAAATTTAAGACCAGTATATTTTTAAAATGTTCATTTCTCATATATAATTAGGCGAATATATATAAAACATAGTTCACTAAACCACAAATAAGCACTATAAGGTATTATCAAATCCATTCTAATTCTTTACTTTTGCTGCGCTTTAAAAATGGGAACTATAATTGTATAGATTCTATTTATGAATAAAATAATTATTCTAAAAAGAATTAGAAATGGAATATCAACCAAGAGCAATTGAAAAGAAATGGAAAAAGTATTGGGAAGATCATGAGATCTATAAAGTAGAAAATCAATCTGATCGACCTAAGTACTATGTTTTAGATATGTTTCCTTACCCTTCTGGGTCTGGTTTGCATGTGGGCCATCCTCTTGGATATATTGCATCAGATATCTTCTCTCGCTATAAAAGATTAAAAGGATTTAATGTATTACATCCTATGGGATATGATGCTTTTGGTTTACCCGCTGAACAATATGCCGTTCAGATAGGTGTACATCCAGCTGTTTCGACAAGAGATAACATAAGCCGATATCGACATCAATTAGACAATATTGGATTGTCTTTTGATTGGAGTAGAGAAGTTCAGACTTGTGATCCGAATTATTATAAATGGACGCAGTGGATTTTCTTACAATTGTTTGGACATTATTATTGTACCGCTTGTGATAAAGCAAAACCAGTATCTGATTTAATTGCTCAATTTGAATCTGGGGGAAGTGAAAAAGCAACTGCGAATCATACCTTTGAAGGTTCTTTCACGGCAGAAGAATGGAAAAATAAATCGAATAAAGAAAAAGATAGTATATTATCACATTATAGATTAGCATACAGGCAAGTACAGTATGTTAATTGGTGTGAAGCTTTAGGTACAATCTTAGCCAATGATGAAATTAAAGATGGGGTCTCAGAACGAGGTGGATTTCCTGTAGAAAGAAAACCAATGGTTCAATGGTCATTAAGAACTACTGCTTATGCAGAACGGTTATTACAAGGATTAAAAGATATTGATTTTCCAGAAGCTTTAAAGATTCAACAAAGAAATTGGATCGGTAAATCCGAAGGCGCCAAAGCGTATTTTCAATTAAAAGGCTTTGATGAAAAGATTGAAGTTTTTACAACAAGACCTGATACCATCTTTGGTGCAACATTTATGGTTTTAGCACCAGAACATGATTGGGTAGATATGATCACTAGTCCTGAACAACGTAAGAAAATTGATGAATATTTAGATTATGTTGGATCTCGTTCTGAATTACAACGAATGAGTGATGTAAAACACATTACAGGAGAATTCACTGGAGCATATGCCATTAATCCTTTAACAGGAAAAGAAATTCCAATTTGGGTTGCGGAATATGTTTTAAAGGATTATGGTACTGGAGCAATCATGGCGGTACCTAGTGATGATGAACGAGATAGTAATTTTGCAAAACATTTCGGATTAGATATTATTTCTGTCGTTGACAAATCAGATTATCCAGATGCGGATATGAAAGACAAAGTCGGTAAAATGATCAATTCTGGTTTTGTAACGGGTATGGAAGTGAAGGATGCTATTAAAGCAATTATAGAAAAATTAGAAGCAGATGGCATTGGTGAAAAACAAATCAATTACCGATTAAGAGATGCTAATTTTTCAAGGCAAAGATATTGGGGAGAACCCTTCCCTATTTTCTTTGATAAAGATGATATTCCTGTACCCGTAGACATTGAAGATTTACCCGTAGAATTACCCGCATTAGATGATTTTAAACCTACTTCTGATGGTAAAGCTCCTTTGGGTAAATTAGAATCTTGGATGAATACACCCCAAGGAAAAAGAGAGATTGACACCATGCCTGGTTTTGCTGGTTCTTCCTGGTATTTCTTACGATATATGGATCCGAATAATGATAAGGCTTTTGTTTCAAAAGAAGCCGTTGATTATTGGCAAGATGTTGATTTATATATAGGAGGAGCTGAGCACGCTGTTGGGCATTTGTTATACTCAAGAACTTGGCATAAATTCTTTTATGATTTAGGATTAGTACCTACCAAAGAACCTTTTAAAAAATTAGTCAATCAAGGAATGATTGGTGGTCGTTCTAATTTTGTTTATCGAGCAAATGAAAAGTTTGCTGAGCAAGTATTAGAAGAAAAATTAAGATCCGTTAGTGGTTCATTTGAGAAAAATAAGATAATCGGACAAGGAGAAAATGCTTTTGAAGTAGATTTTGCTTGTGATGAATGTAAAGTGGCTATTGAATTAAAAACATTATATAATTTAGAACGATATGATGATAAACATCATGATCAATTTACGAAATTAGGTTATACATTTATTCCTTTAGCCATAGAAGAAGTATTTGCACATTATCATGACTTCTCTCCTATTATTGAAAAAATTAGAAAAGCGAATTTAGGAGAAAAGGTTCAACCAAATGTCAACACCAAAGAAACCGCTTTATTTGTTTCTCAGGATATGATTAAGGATCGGTCTGCTGTCACTAAATTACATGTTGATGTAAATATCGTTCATCATGATATTATGGATACTGACGCTTTTGAAAAATCAAGAACAGACTTTAGAAGAGCCGTATATGTGTTGAATGATCAAGGGCAATATAAATGTAGTCATGCATTTGAAAAAATGTCTAAATCTAAATTCAATGTTGTAAATCCAGATATTATGGTGGATCAATATGGTGCGGATTGTTTTAGAATGTATGAAATGTTCTTAGGGCCTATCGAGCAAAGTAAACCTTGGAATACAGAAGGTATAAGTGGTGTACAAAGTTTTTTAAAGAAATTCTACGCTTTATTTTATGATGAAAATGGTTTACGTATTACTGATGATGAACCAACGAAAGATGAATATAAGATTGTTCATCAATGCATAAAAAACATTAATAAAGATATTGAACGTTTTTCATTTAATACTTGCGTAAGTGAGTTTATGAAATGTACCAATGAATTGCGAAAATTAAAATGTCATAAAAAAGCCGTATTAAAAGAATTGGTTGTTTTGATCGCTCCTTTTGCACCTCATTTAGCAGAAGAGTTATGGCATGAATTAGGAAATGAAGGAACAGTTAATTTAGCTGCTTATCCGCAACATGATGAATCTTATTTGACAGAAAGTACGATTACCTACCCTATTTCCATTAATGGTAAAAAAAGAGCCATTCACGATTTTGCTGTTGATGCATCAAAAGAAGACATAGAAAAAGAAGCCATGGCTTTAGAAATTGTTCAAAAATGGACTGAAGGAAAAACAGTAAGAAAAGTTATTGTTGTTCCGAAAAGGATGGTCAATATTGTTGTTGGATAAAAGATATTATTAAAATATTAATAGCTGTATCAAATAAATTGGTACAGCTATTTTTTATCGAATTAGATGTTGAATTGAGACAAAATGTCATTCTGGCAGGATAAATTCTGACAAAAATTAATGCTGATGGGACAAAATATCAGTCAATACTGTAATAATTTGGCATGGCACAGCAATTGATAATAGTAATCTTGTACTGCATATTTATTAGCAAATTATTTATCAAAAATATAGAATAACAATGGGTAAGATAATTGGAATTGACTTAGGAACAACAAACTCATGCGTAGCCGTAATGGAAGGTAATGAACCTGTAGTCATCCCGAATGAGGAAGGACGTAGAACAACTCCTTCAATTGTAGCTTTCATCGAGGGAGGTGAAAGAAAAGTTGGTGATCCTGCAAAACGTCAGGCGATTACAAATCCTACAAAAACGATTAGCTCGATCAAAAGATATATGGGCTCTCGTTTTAGTGAAGTAACCAATGATATTAAGCGTTCAGCTTATAAATCTGTAAAAGGTGATAATGATACTGTTCGTGTTGATATCGATGGTAAATTATATACTCCTCAGGAAATCTCTGCGATGGTACTTCAAAAAATGAAGAAAACGGCAGAAGATTATTTAGGAACATCTGTTACAGAAGCTGTGATTACTGTACCTGCTTATTTTAATGACTCTCAACGTCAAGCAACTAAAGAAGCAGGAGAAATTGCAGGTTTATCTGTAAAAAGAATAGTAAATGAGCCAACTGCTGCTGCTTTAGCATATGGTTTAGATAAAAAAGATAAAGATCAAACGATTGCTGTATACGATTTAGGGGGTGGTACTTTTGATATTTCTATCCTTGAATTAGGAGATGGAATCTTTGAAGTAAAATCAACGAATGGTGATACACACTTGGGTGGTGATGATTTTGATCATGTGATCATTAATTGGATGGCTGGTGAATTCAAAAAGACTGAGAATATCGACTTGATGAAAGATCCAATGGCGATGCAACGTTTAAAAGATGCTGCTGAGAAAGCGAAGATTGAATTATCTTCTGGTATGGTCGCTGATATTAACTTGCCATATATCACAGCTGTTGATGGTGTACCTAAACACTTGGTATTGAAATTAACGAGAGCTTTATTTGAGCAATTAGCACATGATTTAGTTCAACGTACTTTAAAGCCTTGCCAAGAAGCATTAAAAGATGCAGGATTATCAAAAGGAGATATTGATGAAATCATCTTAGTAGGTGGATCAACTCGTATTCCTAGAATCCAACAAGCTGTTGAAGAATTTTTTGGAAAGAAGCCAAACAAATCAGTAAATCCTGATGAAGTAGTTGCCGTAGGTGCTGCGATTCAAGGAGGTGTATTGAGTGGTGATGTACAAGATGTTGTTCTTTTAGATGTTACTCCATTATCAATGGGAATTGAAACAATGGGTGGTGTTTATGATGTAGTGATTGAATCTAATGCAACGATTCCAACGAAAAAGACGAAGGTCTACTCTACTGCTTCAGACAATCAGCCTTCTGTAGAAATTCACATTCTACAAGGAGAACGTCCAATGGCAAAAGATAATCGTCCTGTAGGTCGTTTTGTATTAAGTGATATTCCGCCTGCACCTAGAGGTGTGCCTCAAATTGAAGTTACATTTGATATGGATGCCAATGGTATTTTAAATGTATCTGCTAAAGATAAAGGTACTGGAAAAGAGCAATCTATTCGAATTGAAGCTTCTACGGGTTTATCTAAAGAAGAGATCGAAAAAATGAGAGCTGAGGCTGAAGCTAATGCTGAAGCAGATAGTGCTGCTCGTGAAAAAGTAGATAAATTGAATGCTGCTGATTCTTTGATTTTCCAAACGGAGAAACAATTGAAAGAATATGGCGACAAAGTTCCTGAAGATAAAAAAGGAACAATTGAAGAAGGATTAGCTGAATTGAGAACAGCACATCAAGCACAAGATTTAGAAGCGATAGAGACAGCATCTACTAAGTTAACTGAAGCTTGGTCTGCAGCGAGTCAAGATATGTATGCTAATACACAAGACACCACTGCTGATCCAAACGCTGGAGCGAACGAAAACGCAACTGCCGATGATAATACAGGAGCAGGAGAAGATGTAGAAGATGTTGAATTTGAAGAAGTAGATGATGTCAAATAATCATTGATTCATCTTATTTAATAGTTAAACCCGAACGATATTTTTCGTTCGGGTTTTTCTTTTTTCATCTTTATCTTAAATGATTTAAAACCATTATTGTGAGATTCATCATATTCCTATTTATCTTTTGTAATCCTCTATTCTTTTATGCGCAAGAATCTGATTCTATCGATTATGATATTGCTACTTTTGTCTGGATGGATTCCATTGTTATTACTGCTCAAAAAAGTGGTTTTGATATCGATGAATTTATAGAAATGGTCCAAAAAGATGAATCATTTTACCAAGCATTTAGAAATATAAGAACACAAAATTATTCTTCTGATAATGATATTAGAATGTTCAATAAAAAAGGGAATGAAATAGCATCCTATCAAAGTAATGCCATTCAAACTTATGAAGATTCATGTCGAGAAATGATTTTTAAAGATCAAAAATCAACTGGGAAATTCTACAAAAAAGGAAATAAAAAATACAAGTATAATACGGCTAAAATGTATGATCGTTTATTCTTTACGCAAGGCAAAAAATGTAAGAAAAAGAATACGAATCCTTCTAATCCTAAAGCCAAAAAAGGGATGGAAAAATATGTTGAAGAATTAAAAAAATTAATCTTTAAACCTGGTGAATCTATAGATGTTCCTGGATTAAAAAATAAAACGGCCATCTTTTCAAAAAATATGATTCAGTATTATGATTATCGAATTGAATCTAAAAAATATGAAGGAGATTTAGACTGTTATGTTTTCACCATTGAAGTCAAAGAAAAATACAAAAGTCAGAAGAAAAAAACAGTTATTAAATTTTTAGAAACCTATTTTTCAAAAGAAGATTTTCAAGTTATTGCCCGTAGTTATACGCTTGCTTATCAAAGCGCTATTTATGATTTTGATATTGATATGAATATTAAATTACAAAAGGTCAATGCTCTTTATGTTCCTTCTTTTATTGCTTATGATGGTTGGTGGGATATTCCGACCAAAAAACCAGAGATTGCGAGATTTAAATGTGGCTTTTCTGACTATAATTAATCTAGAGTAAAAGGAACCTTTTTCTTGTTAAAAACATTACTATATTTGCAATCCTTTAAAAGAAAGGGTATAAATTGACATATGGGGCCGTACTTGGAATCGACGGGAAAGATTTCTAGTCGGTAAGCATACCGGAGAATGACAGTTCACTCCGCTAACAAATGACTTTCAAAACAATTTTAATTGGCAACTCTAAGTTTGCTATGGCTGCTTAATCCTAAGGATTATTCAAGCTAGGGAGTTCTTGTACTAGGTACTCGCAACACCCAGTGTTCATCTTTCGACTTCCGATACATTGATGTTACACTTCATAAACCTTCGGGATAGCTAATAGGATGATTCTGACCTAAAGGCGAAATTAAAGAGTTAAGGGATGAATTGGAGTGTTTTCCCTCCTACCTCATTCACGAAAATCTAATGGAAAACTAAGTATGTAGAAAGCCTTCAAGTGCTTTGTCCGGACGAGGGTTCAACTCCCTCCGGCTCCACTTTTTAAGATTACAAATTTTACTAAAACCGCCTAATTCATTGATTTTTAGGCGGTTTTGTATTTTTATTTTATCAAATCTTTCAGTTTTGCTTAATATTCGAGTGAAGAAATCGGGAGTAATTTGTTTTTAATAAAAAAAGACTCCCGATTATAGGGTTTAATTGTTGATTATCAGTTGTTTAAGTGCCGAGTTTTGCTTGGTATTTTGACTGATTTTTCGTATATTTAATAACAATTATAAACCTTATTTTTTCATGAAAAGACCAGAAATTTTATTCCATCTCAGAGCAAAAAAAGCCTCTAAAAAAGAATTTTCTAACATTTATCTTCGCATTACAGTAGAAAAGAAACGTGCTGAACTTTCTATTAATCGTAAAATAAAGACTGAACGTTGGGATACTTACCGACAACGGATGAAAGGCAATCGAGAAGATGCTAAAGAGCTCAATCATTATTTAGAACTAATGCGTTCTCGAGTCTATGCGATTCATAAAAAATTGATTGAGGATCATGAAATGATTTCTGCAGCTGTAATCAAAGATATCATGCTTGGGAAGGCCAAGAAAGAGAAAACATTAAATGAAATTATTCTTACCCACAATCAACAAGTAAAAGAACGTGTTGGGCTTGATATGTCTTTGGGTACCTATAAGAAATTTGAAACGATTCATAGAATTGTAAAAGAGTTTTTACAAATGGTCTATGGCAAAGAGGATCTTTATCTTCATCAATTGAATCATGAGTTTGTTACCTTATTCGATCATCATTTACGAACGCATCGTAAATGCAATAATAATAGTACTGTAAAATACATTCGTCTCTTTAAAAAGATTACTACAATTGCTTTGAATAATGATTGGATGGAAAAGGATCCCTTCCGTAATTTTAAAATGAAATTAAATGAAGTGAAGCGTGAATTTTTAACTGAAGCTGAATTAGAGTCGATTGTGAAAAAAGAAATGAATATTGAACGGTTGGATCTAGTTCGTGATATTTTTGTTTTTTCTTGTTATACGGGTTTGGCTTATGTTGATGTAAAAAATCTTTCTCCCAATAATATTGTATTGAATATGGAAGGAGATCGATGTATTTCATTTGAGCGAACGAAAACGAAAGCAGAGACTTATGTTCCGTTATTCCATACTCCATTAGAAATATTAAAAAAGTACAAGGATCATCCTAAAGCTATTAATACTGGTAAATTGTTACCAATTCTTAGTAATCAAAAAATGAATTCATATTTAAAAGAAATTGCTGATATCTGTGGAATAAAAAAACGCATCTCTTTTCATTTGGCCAGGCATACATTTGCTACTACCGTTCTATTAAATAATGATGTACCTTATGAATCAGTAAAAATTATGTTAGGCCATAAGGATATTAAAACGACTCAACATTATGCTAAAGTTTTAAATCGTAAAGTCAATAATGATGTGCGTTTATTGAAGGAGAAATTAAATCCGAATAAGGAGAATCCAAATATGACAATTGCAAAGTAATTAAAACTTTAATCATTCAGTGCTACTTATAAATATAATAGGTAGCACTGGATTTAAAACAAAACTCAGCCCATGACCAAATAATAGGAAGACTCATACTTTTCCATATTTAGATCTAAGATCTGTCATCACCTTTTCATGAGGGATTCCTTTTCCATCATCTAATTCAACAATTGCCGACTTGATATCTTCTTTTTCCTTTTTACTCAGCACATCCCAAAAATCTGTTTTTTCTTCCTCCACATTTCCCAATGCCCTGACCAGTAGTGTATGTATCGCTTTCAGATATTCCTCGTCTGCATTATTGATAAGAAGGTATAATTCCTCTCTTAATTTCCCTGCTCCCATCTTTACATATGGTTTTAATTCTTTAATATTATTCTTTATAAATAGAACGATTTTTACCTTCTTTTGTATTCAAAACCTATTCTCTTTTTTGGTGTACAATCAAAAGATGAAATCTTGATTATGAAGAATTTGGTAATTATCCTACTATAAATTTTTATAATTAGTTGTATTTTAGTATAAATTATATTTCACTATAAAACATATTCATTTCAGATGGAAATCATGACCAAACAGGATATGCTAATCTTCAAAAGAGAAGTATTACATAAAATAAATGAATTGAATCAACTGCTGATTCAAAACAAATCTGCACCTAAGAAATATTTGAAAAGTGCTGAGGTAAGGGAGATGCTTGGTGGCATATCTCACGGAACTTTGCACACGCTTAGAACACAAGGATTACCAAGTACAAAAATAGGTGGTACAATATTTTACGACTATCAAAAAGTTATTGAATTCATTGATAGTCATTAATTTATACGAAGAAATGATTTCATGGTTTATGTTTTATCTTTATTTCATTTAATTCTTTATTAATTTCCTTTAATAGAATATTTTCATTTTTAACTCTACCTGCTGTTCTGTTTTTCTGATTAACGATTTCCTTTAATCGTTGAATTAGTATACCTATTCTCATAGCATATTTTATGCTTTAATATAATTGTGTGTGACTACGAATATAGGGATTAATTAATAATTAAGAAACAATTTGTTTTATTTGTTTTGTAGTTTTTTGATAATTTCTTTTAATTCTTTCATTTCTTGAAGCATTTCACCTTGTTTCTCTATATAAGATCCGAGCTTTTCAGTTGTTGCTCTAAGGGTTTGATTTTCTCTTTCTAAAGCTTGGATTAATTTTTCGTTTAATTTCCTTTCACGAATACCAATCGCTCCCGATTCTGTTTTCTCTTCTTCAAACATATCTGGCTCACCATGAGTAATGTATCGGATATTTATGTTGTATTTTTCTGTTACAATTTTTAGATTACTAGCTTTTAAATTGCATAAACCACCTTCAGCCCTAGCCCATGCTGCTTGTGAAATTCCGATCGAATCCGCTATTCCAGTTTGTGATAATCCTAAATAAGTCCGAACATCTTTCATTTTTTGCCCCCTTCTTTTAGAATTCAATGCTTTGTAAATGTTTTTTGTCATACAATTTGTTTTATAAAATATTTTGTTTTAAATTTATTATA
>JAHDFV010000387.1 GCA_020627985.1 Saprospiraceae bacterium | reverse complement strand
AAGTTCTTAATATGTTGGTTTTCATAAAGATTAAAATTTAAACTTGCTCTTAATAAAGATATATCATCAAAAGCTTTGTGATGATAATACCTTAAATCTTTAGAGTTCCATTCATCTACTTTATTAGACATATCATTAATTTCATCAATAGTTTTTTTTGAAAAAGGTAATTTTGACCAATTGCGATACTCTTCTTTAGCCAATTTATAATCGTTTAATAATAAACGTTTATGTGTGCATTTGTCCGTAAATCCAAATTCTTCATGATATAGATAAACGACTTGTTCTTTTTTAATATCATAATCATTAAATTCATTTGACAAAACATCATCTAAGGTCAAACCTTCAAAAGAACAAGAAGAAATCACAAAAATTAATAGGATAAGTAAATAATAAAATCTTTTCATTTTATAAAGCATTTTTGTTATCATTTTAAACTTTATCTTAGACTATGTTTTAAAATAAAAAAGCACCTCAAAATAAATTGAGATGCTTTTAAGATGTTTCATATCGTATTTAATCTTTATCCTCCGAAGTCGTCGAAAGAGATATTTTCTTCAGGAACTCCTAATTCATCCAAGGTATTGATTACCGATTGGTTCATCATTGGAGGGCCACAGAAATAATATTCTATTTCTTCTGGTTCAGGATGATCTTTCAAGTATTGTTCGTAGCAAACAGGCATAATATATCCTATAAATCCATCGCCATCATCATCGATATTTTCTTTTTTATTCCAGTTATCTTCTGGTAATGGATTATCTAACGCTACATAAAAACGGAAATTAGGGAATTGTCTCTCAATTTCTCTAAATTGCTCTATATAAAACAGTTCTCTTCTAGTACGACCACCATACCAGTAAGATACTTTTCTATCTGTAGTTTTTAAAGTGTGGAATAAATGGAACAAGTGAGAACGCAAAGGAGCCATACCTGCACCACCACCGATATATACCATTTCCTTTTTGGTAGGTTTGATAAAAAACTCTCCATAAGGACCTGATATAGTAATTTTATCACCTGGTTTTTTACTGAAGACATAAGAAGAACAAACACCTGGATTGATATCTTGATAACCTTCCCATTTACGAGAACCATCTGCATTTTTACCCCATTTGAATGGAGGTGTAGCAATACGGATGTTCAACATGATGATATTTCCTTCAGCAGGGTGATTTGCCATTGAATAAGCTCTAAACTGAGGTTCAGGGTTTTTCATGGTCAAGTCCCACATTTTGAAAGTATCCCACTCACTTTGGAATTTCATTGGGTCATCACCGTGATGTTCTGGGTGAGCAGAAATATCAAAGTTTTTATAATCAACAGTTACCTTTGGAACATCAATTTGGATATATCCCCCTGATTGGAAATCCATTGTTTCCCCTTCTGGTAATTCAACTACAAATTCTTTAATGAAAGAAGCCACATTGTAATTTGACTTTACAGTACATTCCCATTTTTTGATACCAAAAATCTCTTCTGGAATACCAATAGTCATGTCTTGCCTTACCTTTACTTGACAAGCTAAACGCATATGTTCAGCAGCTTGTTTACGTGAAATGTGGTTCAATTCAGTAGGAAGAATATCTCCTCCTCCATCATATACGTGGCATTCACACATTGCACATGTACCACCACCACCGCAAGCAGATGGTAAGAAAACGCTCTTTTCAGATAAAGCACCTAACAAAGTACTCCCTGGTTTTACAACCAAAGGATTTTCTTCATCTCCATTCACAATGATTTTAACATCACCTTGAGGCACTAATCTCTTTCTTGCAGAAATCAACATAAAAGATAATGCTAAGATAACTGCACTAAAGACTAATATTGCAAATAAAACTGTCATTTTATTATATATTTTTTATTATTTTACACCTAATAATGCCGCAGCATCTAATCCCATTAAGCCCATGAAAGCCATTCCCATTAATCCCGTTAATAAGAATGCCATTCCTAATCCTCTTAAGGCAGGAGGTACATGAGAATAACGTATTTTTTCACGAATGGCAGCAATTGCTACGATGGCTAAAAACCAGCCAAATCCACCACCTAATCCAAAGGCTACACTATTGCTGATTCCATATTCTTTAGAAACCATAAATAATGAACCACCCAAGATTGCACAATTTACAGTAATCAATGGTAAGAAAATACCCAAAGCATTATATAAAGCTGGAGATACTTTTTCTACTACCATTTCAACTAACTGTACCATAGAAGCAATTACAGCAATGAATAAAATAAATCTAAGGAAAGTCAAATCTGTGCCTAACCACCCTGATTCAGATAAAAGATAAGTATTGATAGCCCAGTTGATAGGCATTGTAATTCCCAATACAAATATTACAGCCAATCCTAAACCTGTAGCTGTCTTTACAGATTTTGAAACTGCCAAATAAGAACACATTCCTAAGAAATAGGATAATGCTAAATTTTCTACAAATGCCGACTTAATAAATACGCTTAAAAACTCCATTTTTAATATTTATTTTTAATTAGAATTATATTATAAAATAATAAAGAATATTTGTTATTATAATAAAAATCCTAAATTGATTGTCAATTTAATTACGAAATATCTACTAATTTTTTATTCCAAGCACGGTGAGCCCAAATAATTACAGCAATTACAAACATTGCAGAAGGGAATAGTACCATCAAGTTATTATGAGCGTACCAATTTAACCACCAAATAGAAGAAGTATCTACGATATAATCTGCTCCTGGTCCAAATAATTTTACCCCCATCAAAGCACCTTTACCAAATAACTCTCTAAAGAAAGCAATGATGATGATGATAAATCCATATCCTAAACCATTACCAATACCATCTAAAAGAGAACGCCAAGGGTTATTTGCCATTGCAAATGCTTCCAGACGCCCCATTACGATACAGTTAGTAATAATTAATCCGATGAATACAGATAATTCTTTATAAATAGAATAATTTACTGCCTTCAATGTTAGCTCTACTACAGTTACTAATGTTGCGATGATGATTAATTGGACAATCATACGCACTTGATTAGGAATCATTTTTCTTAATAAAGAGGTAATTAAATTGGCAAATGCCGTTACGAACACTACGGCAACAGCCATTACCAAAGCTTTATTCATTAATGTAGTTACCGCTAAAGCGGAACAAATACCCAATACTTGAACTGTGATTGGGTTATTATCATTCAAAGGATCGATGAGTAATCTTCTTTCCTTGCTACCAA
>JAHDFV010000041.1 GCA_020627985.1 Saprospiraceae bacterium | reverse complement strand
TGTAATAGCAGACAGAGGAGATATATTAGACACCATAAGAATAGAAGGACAAGATGGTCATGGAGAGGTCAGTCATTTCCAAGCACTAACAGCAGCTATATCTGGAACGGTTGGATTAGGAAACATTGCAGGTGTTGCTGTAGCCTTATCCATTGGAGGACCAGGTGCAACATTTTGGATGATCATTGCTGGTTTATTAGGGATGGCTTCCAAATTTACGGAATGTACCTTAGGTGTGCGATATCGAGAAATCGGAGAAGGCGGAGTTGTTTATGGTGGTCCAATGTATTATTTGAAAAAAGGCTTAAATGATAAAGGCTTTGGTGGTTTAGGAAAAGTGTTAGCTGTAATATTTGCAATCATGTGTGTAGGTGGATCTTTTGGTGGAGGAAATATGTTCCAAGCCAATCAAGCTTTTGCTATTTTTGAAAATGTTGCTGGAGCAGAAAGCTTTTTTGCAGGTAAAGGATGGTTGTTTGGATTAATCATGGCTGTCTTAGTAGGAATCGTAATTATAGGAGGAATCAAAAGTATCGCTAAAGTTACAGACAAGATCGTACCATTAATGGTAGGTGTATACGTAATATCTGCAATTATCGTTTTAGCGGCTAATATCACTTTAATACCTTCGGCTTTTGGTGCAATCATCAATGGTGCATTTGCACCACTTGGAATTGCTGGTGGAGTTGTTGGAGTATTAGTTCAAGGATTTAGAAGAGCGGCTTTCTCAAATGAAGCAGGAATTGGTTCTGCTTCAATTGCGCACGCAGCCGTAAAAACAGATTATGCTGCGAGTGAAGGTCTAGTTGCATTATTAGAACCATTCATTGATACCGTTTTGGTTTGTACAATGACAGCACTAGTATTAGTGATTTGTAATATGGATGGTGGAGTTATGGCATATGGTACTGAAGTACCAAATGGAGTAACGGCTACTCAAAGTGCATTTGAAACTGTCATTCCTTGGTTTGGATATGTCTTATTAATTGCCGTAATCTTATTTGCATTTTCAACGATGATTTCATGGTCTTATTATGGATACCAAGCTTGGGCTTATTTATTTGGTCGTTCAAAGTCTTTGGAATATGCATACAAGTTTTTATTCTGTATTTTCGTAATTATTGGTTCATCTATTAGTTTAGGAAACGTAATTGCATTTTCAGATGCAATGATCTTTGCTATGATGGTTCCAAATATGATTGGTCTTGTCATTTTAGCTCCAGTTGTGAAGAAAGAATTAGATAAGTATATGACAGCAATTCGAAATAAATAGTAATATTTTTTACGAAATCTATTCTAAATAGAAAGCGGCAATCTTTTAACAAGATTGCCGCTTTTTTTTAGCTTTTTTTTAATTTCAGGCGCTAAAGTTTCTAATTCCTTTCCTTTTAATTATTAATACATTCCAATAAATCTACATGTTTGAATTGTGACATTGATAATAAATATATGTTGTGTTAATGGCATAGTGTTTGGCATATAGTAATTGTAAAGCAAAATAGATGATGATTAAAATAGAAAGATTTCTTAGAACTTTTAAGCTAATCTATCGTAAAACATAATTAATGACGCTTACAAAGATGTACCAAACTACACTATTTATCATATAAACTAAATTCAATCCGAAAATGAAGTATAGTTATTTTACTTTCTGCCTACTATTTTTGAGTGTTTTCTCATATGGGAATCATGCTCAAGAATTTTGGAATACTCATCCATTTCAATCATTTGAACAGGCAAACAATGTTATTCAAAATGAGGATAAAGATTGTCCCAAAAGAAAGAAAAATTGTAAAGGTATTCGTGTCTTTAAAGATGGTTCTCAGTATGAAGGAGATTTTATGTATGGTGAACCGAGTGGAAAAGGAACTTTAACTCTTGAGGATAAAAGTAAATATGTTGGAGAATTTCTAGATGGTTTTAGAAATGGTCAAGGACAAATTACTTTTATGAATGGAGATGAATATGTTGGGAATTGGAAAAATGATCTAAGACATGGTCAAGGTGTGTATACTTGGGCAGATGGATCCAAATATGTAGGTAATTATTTTGAAGGCATCATGCAAGGAAAAGGAACCATTACATTAGCGAATGGAGAATCTTTTGATGGGGAATGGAAAAATAATTTAGCACATGGCGAAGGAACATATTCTTTAGAAGATGGTTCAAAACATTTTGGAAAATACAAGCAAGGTAAAAGAAATGGTTCAGGTGTGATTACTTGGAAAACGGGCGATGTATTTATAGGAAAATGGAAAGATGGGAACACCACTAAAACAGGAACCTTCCAATTTAATAATGGGGCAAGATATATTTGTATTTGGGAAAAAGGAGAATTAATTGGTGATGCAACTTATATAAAAGAAAATGGAGAAGAAATAAAAGGGAATTTAAAACAAATAGAAAAGAAAGTAGGGGAGGATACAGAATTGTGGGAATCTATTGCGCCTAATTTATCCATTTCTTGGTATGCAGTTGCTATGGAATATAAATATCAAAAGAAATACAAAGAATCTTTAAGAGCTTTAGAGCAATCAGGAAAATTTGTACCGCCTTCTTCTGATTTGGGTAAATTGATTTATAATCAAACTCAAAAAATTCAAGAGAAAATAAAAAATGATGATAATCTATAATAAGTTAAAAAAATAAATTAAATCGATTTTTATCTGGATTGGATTGGTTTTTGAATCCAAATAAAATAGTAATAGTTTAGTTTGGTTTTTTTTCGGATAAATATGTGGTGTCGCTTTTGCTAAGCGGCACCCATTTTTTTTGTCCTATTTTTTATTTAATTGATTAAGAAGAATTCCATTTTTTAAATAAGGAATTAAATCAGCATTTTTTTTACCAAATCTTTTAATTAAACTACGAAGTAAAATGTAATACATCCCTGGATGCGTTACATTATTTTTTTCTCTTTCTTCTACTTGTAATCCATCTTCAAAATGATATTCGTTTAATGTTTCTAAAAATTCGGCATCTTTAGATATTATATGAACGGGAGTTTCATATCCCGACTTTGCATTGGTAATTAATGGCGGTTGATGATCACCTATTAAAATTACTATAGAATCATCATTTAATTTATTTTTAATAAAATCAGATAAAAAAGATATTTGATATTTAATAGCGGGCCAATATTTCTTTTGACAAACAGGGTATTGATATTTAATATCATTTAATTTTTTCCAATCCTTTTCTACCTGAGTTGGACTCGTCCAAGTGGCATGAGAATTCAAAGTTTCAAAAAATAAAGTAAAGGGTCCTTTTTTATTTTTTATCGCTTCATAAGTTTTATTCAAAGAATATTGATCAGGCGGTTGTCGACCTATAGCTCCCACTAAATTCCCCGTATATTCCATATCCGAAAATTTGAATATTTCATCAGCAGCGAAAAAATTTCGAATATCTTCCCAATTAATTTGCATGTCCTGAAATCCAGTTAAAGGGTTTAATAAATGATTTTGGTACCCTGTAGATTTCAGAGCATGAAGAATAGAAATATTTGATTCTATATTTTCATTTTCATTCATGATTAATCTGAAAAAACTTTCATCTTGAATTAATGTTCCATACAATAAGGACGCATAACACATCCAAGAGCCTCCACCCATTCTAGGGGCTTTACTGAGGTTTGACTTAATTTTCCAACCTTCTTGTAATAATTCTTTTTCTATATCAGTACAAAGCATTTTATACTCTTCGTTGTGTAGATCATATAGAATTTTACCATAAGATTCTACAAAAAGAAAATATACATTAGGTGCATTTTCTAATTGAATATTCTTAGAAATTGAATTGTAATTTTCTAAACCTTCTTCTCGTATTCTGGCTAAAGAATTTTTTACTTTATAGGATTGATAAATATCAGTAAAAACAATATAACTTAAATAAAAGATACGTTTATAATGATGTCCATTAATGCCTCGTCTATGAATTAAGGGTAACATCCCTGCTAGTTGGATAATAATAAATATAGGTATCAGATAGTTGGCGTAAGGATAATGATATAAAAGATCAACAAAATGATCACATAAACGATACATAGAAAAACCAATCAATATCGTTACTAAAATTACAAGTACAAAGTATTTTAAATAGCCATGATATACGATTTGAAAAGCGAGTTGAACTAATTTATAATCCAATAAACTAATCGGTTGTTTATTGTATAATCGTTTAATCGCATGATAATAGACTTGATAAATGATTGCAGACATGCAATAAATAAAAAATAAAAGGAAAGTTACTTTTTGAGGGATCCATGAAGAAGATAAAATGATGAAAAGACTGACTTAAATCTCCAAAGCATTTTATGATTCTAGAAAGTGTTATTATTTTTTTTGTTGTACTATATTTTAATCTTTTATAAGGAATGAAGTTGATATTATTTGGATTGACTATATAAGAAGGTAGAATCAATATGTAATTGATTAACACATAAATTAATAAAAGATATAGCGTTTCATTTATCATAAATATTAATTTAATATCGCTCTTAAAAATGTTTTCCCTGCTTCCTCCCAATTGAATTCAGGTAAGGAGTTAAATGTATAATTTTTGGAATGAATTTCTAAAATTGATTTACTCATTTCTTCAAAACGAAAAGGAGGAATAATATAACCATTGTTTTGATTCACCACTTCTTTAAGACCACCAACGTCAAAACAAATTACAGGTAAATGATGCTGTAAAGCTTCTACAACAGATATGGATAAATTTTCTATAAATGAAGTAGATAAATAAGCGTCATACTTAGCGTAAGAAATATCTTTTTGATACCCTTTTAATTTTACAAAAGAAAAAGCATTTAATTGCTGCGCTAAATTTACATCATTGTTCCAACCAAAAATATCGATCTGAATATTATGATTTTCTTTTTCTAATAAATGAAAAACAGATATTGCTTTTTCGTATTTTCTGGCATCAATATTACCAGTCATTAAAATTCTACAAAGGTTACTTTTAATTTTTCTTACTTTCTTTTCTCCTTGTTGAAGAATGCCATTTCTAAGTAAAGTAGTATTAGTCGTAAATTGATGGATGAATTTTAATTTATATTCAGAAACAGAAAACACCTTCTTCGCTTTTTTAAATATTTCCTCATAGGTTGAAATAAAATATAGCGCATTTATTTCATCTTGCTGACTCAGTTCTTTTTGTTCTGGCCAATTATCATGATAAGTGAAATAAAAAGGAACATCAGCTTTGACTAATGCAATGGAATCAAAAAAATCACCATAAAAAATATGTTGATTAGGATCAAATGATTTTAAAATCGGTATAGCGAATTCAATGGAAGAACAGGGAATATGTTGCAAGTTTTTAATATAATGATTCCCGATTTCATTTGCTACTACTATAACAGCATTAAATTCATCTTGAACAGCTTCCATTAATTTGCAAGTAGCAATACAGCCACCAGAAAATTCGAGACCGAATTTTCCAGCATAAATAACTATATTTTTTTTATCCTTCATAAGAAGCCCAAGCAACATGTGATTCGCCTAAGGTGATTTTAATTTTTCCTTGAAAAAAAGGGGCCGACTTTTCTTTTAATTTATCATGAATATATTTTGCTAAATATTCAGTAGTGGTAATATCACCTTTCATTTCTGGATGCTCATCCAAATTTTGATAGTTCAAAGGAGATAATACTTCTTTTACAATTTCATGGGCTTTCCCCATATCCAAAACAACATTGTGTGGGTCTAGATTTTTAGATGTAAAAATAGCATCTACAACATAAGTTGCTCCATGCATTTTTTGTGCTGGACCGAAAAATTCATGTGGTAAAGAATGTGCGATCATAATATGATCTCTAATTTGAACTGAATACATAATTTAATATTTTAAACACCAAATTAATCCTTCTCCTTGTTCACCTTTTCTGAGTTGTTCATAAAAAGTAGGAGCGGATTTAAAAGGAATAAATGTAGTAATATATTTTTCATAAGGATATTGGATTAATAAATCCATCACCCATTTTTTACGATTAGTATAATTCCATTTATCTTGCATTTTTAATGGAATCTTTGAGACTTGAGAACTAATTAATTTCTTCCGACCATAATGAAAACTACCTCCTAGATGAAGTTCAATTTTTCGATCACCATACCAACTTAAATTTATACAAGTCCCTTCATCTTTTAATTGATCTATACAAAATTGCAAGGCTATAGAAGATGAAGTGGTGTCGAACGAAAGATCAAAAAGAAAATTAGATTCATCTTCAATAACCTTAAATCCAAACTGAAGCGCACGTTGTTTTCTCCAAGGGTTTTTTTCCAAAATATAAAGATCGACTTTAAACAATTGAGAAATAGTTTCCGCCAA
The DNA here is from genome assembly GCA_020627985.1 of Saprospiraceae bacterium. GTDB lineage: Bacteria > Bacteroidota > Bacteroidia > Chitinophagales > Saprospiraceae > JAHDCE01. The sequence goes on along the minus strand of JAHDFV010000041.1, from coordinate 13,708 downwards.
TAAACAGCCAATATTCCCAAAACCTGCGATTAATATAGAATCTCCATTTTTGACTTCACCATCCCAAATTGCATTGACAACCGTTTCAAGATTGCTAATTAAAGCTGCTTTTGGCAAAGGAAAATCATGAGCTAAAACCGTGATATCTTTTTTAGATAATATACAATGCGATTGGTGCGGGTGCATACAGTGAACATATTCTCCCGTTTTTACATTTTGACCAATTAATGAATAACCATAAAGTATGGGTAAATTGAAATCTCCTCGCATATAAGGAACAGTCATATGTTCCATGAATTTCATTCCAACTTGACCTTTGGCAATAAGTGCTTCTGTTCCAGTACTGACTAAAGAATATAGAGAACGAATCTCAATTCCATTCTCCATTTGGACAAGATCAATTTCCTTTAGCTTTGATTTTTGACTGTTAATATGCCATAATGCTTTTCCCATTATAGATATCCAGTAAACATGATTTGATCTCCCATAAGATTAAAATGATAATGCTCAAAATGCAATCCTTCATCAATTGAAGTAATGGTATGTGAATGGTTGTAATTTGGAATACCTGATCCAAGTAGAATGGGAGCAATATGATATTGAACGATATCAGTATTCCCTTCTTTTATAAATAAAGACGAAGTAGTAGAACCACCTTCAATTAAAACAGATCGTACTCCTTTTTGATACAATGTTTTCAAGATAGAAGAAGTGGGTATATAATTTTGTTCTTTACAATCAATTTTGACAACATCTACTGATGAATCCTTTATAATGTTATCAGAAGAAAAACGAATAATTTGACCTATTGAAGAACCCGTTAGAGATTGAGTACAATGATTTTTATTACCAATCACCACTCTAATCGGATCATTTCCTTTCACTCGTCTGACATTCAATTTTGGCTTGTCATTTAATAAGGTATTATTGCCGATAATTACAGCATCACATAATGCCCTAATACGATGAGAATGAATCAAATTTTCTTCATTGCCAATCCATTGAGATTGACCATTTGTTGCAGCAATATACCCATCTAAACTTTGCGCAAAATGAGAAAGAATTAAAGGAAATTCCTGATCTTTTTTAATAACAGATGCTAAACAAAAAGGAAGGTACAATTGTAAAGAATGAAAATCTAAGTGATCAGTATTGCCATTAAGTTTTTCCAACTTACCATTGGCTGTTAAAAGAAAAGTCGGTTCAATTTTCTTATTGAAAGTATTTACATCAAAACAAACCACAAACCCATTAGCAGAATCATTTTCTTTATCAGAATTAATGAAAACATCCTGTCCATCTGTACCTACACTATGAATCACGTTAGGATAAGATTGGACTTTTTGTTTTATATCCAGGAATAATTGCCAAAGGCTTTCTTTCATGGTGGTTTTTAGCTTCAAATATTTTCCAAGAGCCCCTTGAAAAATTCTAAGGTATAGAATCCTTTTTATATGACAAATATTGATGAATATTATTTTCTTAAATTGTCATTTAATGTGTAAAATTGTAGAAATTTAGTTGATGTTCATTGCACTAACCATCATAATTATTCTTTATTTTCTATCTATAATTCTGGAAATTACCTTAATTCCAGTACCTAGTGTAGCGTCAACTTATCAACTCTTATTTCCAATAGAAGAAACAAAAAATATTATAACGTCAAATTCCCTTTTATATACCGTGCAAAATAAGAACTTGTTTATAAAAGGGATCATCATTGTCATTCCATATATTTTATCCTTATTAGGATATTGTTGGCCGTTATTGTTAATAATTTCACATGCTTTAGGTTGGATAAAGCCCTTTTGGAATAACCATATCTACTTGATTATTTTGGGAGTATTTTTACTGCTATTTGGAAGAATGATCACATTATCTTCTGCTTTGGATATCAGATCCAATAATTCTCAAAAAGGAGATGATTTTGATTTGAAAACGAAAGGAATTTTTAAACTTTCCAGAAATCCTATTGCTTTAGGCTTACATGTAGGTATCTTGGGGATGAATATTCTTTTTCCGAGTTGGATTTTCCTTGGATTAACGATAGTATATGTTCTAAATATTCATTTCAAAATAATATTAGAAGAAGATTTCTTAAAACAATTATTCAAGGAAAAATATGTTCAATATTTTCATCAGACCAAACGGTATTTATGAGTCAGGAAACAATAACAGAATGGTTTAATCAAACCTATGCGAAAAGGGGCTTAAATTATTTAAGACCGAAAGAAGCCTATTATATTTTTTATGAATTATTAAAAGTAGAAAAAGGGAAGAACATTTTAGATGTTGCCTGTGGTCCTGGACAAATGTTATCTGTAGCAGGAGATTATCAACTTAAAAAATTTGGGATTGATATTTCAGCTGTAGCTATAGAAATGGCAAAACAAAAATTACCTGATGCAGATGTCAGAGTGGCCAATGCAGAAGACTTACCTTTTGAAGATAATACTTTCGATTATATTTCTTGCTTGGGTTCATTAGAACGCATGATCAATTTAGAAAAAGCGCTTCAAGAACAATATAGGGTTGCCAAAACTGGTGCGAAAATGTGTTATATGGTTCGGAATTCTGATCGGGCTTCTTGGAAAATAGTGAAGGAAAAATTAGGCGTCATTAATAAAAAAGGACACCAAGGCGCAAAATCAATGAAAGAATGGTCTAACATTTTTGAAAAGATAGGCTTTACAATAGATAAAATTCATCATGACCAATGGCCAACAGTTAGATGGTCTAGATGGATGTCATTAAATGGAGCGTTGAAAAATGTAAATTATAAAAAGATTCAACCAACGATGTCTAATATTGAAAATGCCTATGAATTTATTTTTATTCTTTCTAAGCCTTAGAAAATGTCAGTAAATAAAGTAAAAAATATTTACGATGTCTTATTTTCCTTCGAACAGAAAAAGAAAAATCAATTATCGTATCCCATTCATAAAAAGTTAAATTTTTCTTCTGAAAAGATTCAAGACATAACCGATTGGATTTTGCATGAAAATTTAATTCCGGAACATTCTCATATTTTGGATGCTGGTTGTGGAACAGGCTTTGGATTAATGAAGTTTTGTTCTACTCAAAATTCTACAGGTTTAGGGATTAGTGTAAGTCCAAAAGAAATTGAAAGTGCAACAAAATCAGCCAAACAAAAAGAACTAACAGCTGCTTGTTCATTTGAAGTCTTAGATTTTACCCAAAAATTTAATGCTAGTTTTGATATTATCATCGCTATTGAATCCTTAAAACATGCTCCTGATTTATCTCAAGCTTTACAGAATTTAAGCAATCATCTCAATACTAAAGGGCATTTAATTATCATTGAAGATTTTTATATTCCTGAACTAGCACCTCAATCATTGCAAGATAAATTCTTGAATTACTGGTGTGTACAAGAATTGTATGAAGAAAAAGATTATATAAATATTCTTTCCAAAAGTAATTTAAAAATAAAACGGACGGAAGATTTTACTCCCCTTGTTTTTAGAAAAAATACGAAAGTGAATATGCTCAAAATGGCTTTTCTAGAAAAAGCTAAAATGCTACTTAAAAATAAGGATAAACAAGAGTTATCTAGAATTTATAATGGAGGAATCATTATGGATCATTTTTATAACATTGGTGCTTTTGAGTATAAAGCATTGGTGTTTTCGAAGTAGATTAAAGTATTTTTACAGACTTGATTTTAGCCTCGTAGACGTTTTTTCATTATTGCCTAGACTGGTGTTGGTGTTTGTTCACCTAACAAACTATCAACAAAATAAACCTTAATTTTTTAAGCCTATATCGGATCTGCTTTCAAATAATAATAAAAAGATAAACTAAAAGAACCAATCACTAAAAGGGTTGCTAAAAATAAAATTGGCGTATAAATATTAGAAGGAAGTATAAAAGGAATTACCAATGCAAAAAATAAAAAACCTGCGATATAACTTGCAAATTTTCGTTTCGGTTCTTTCTTGGGAGGCAATTGAAAAATGAAATATAAAAACACATTGGCATACCGCAATAATCCAGGTATTAGAATCCACCAATTGACCCATTCTCCGAAATATAAAACCAAGGAGACTAAAAGTACCAGTAAGGCATCAGATTCCATATCAAAGAATAAACCAAAATCACTTTCTTGTTTTAGCTTTCTGGCAACATAGCCATCAATTACATCTAGTAAAATAATTCCGCTAAAAAAAGAAAACAATAAAATAGGGGAGAGTGATGCGGAGAAAAAAGCAATACATAATAAACAAGCTAATCTAAAAAAAGTAATTAAATTTGCCCAGCCAGCAAAAGGTTTATATTGAGCCAAAAATGTACGATGTTTAAAAATAAAATATAGAAATGAAGCTATGGCAAAACCAATTATAATTTGAATGGAACCCAAAAACAAACTCATTCCAGTACTAATTAACATTAATAAAGCGTGGATGTTATTCCATTGTTTGATTTGTATTAAATTTGCTTCATGCACAGCTTAAAAAAATTTACGAACAATCCGGTTTTAGGTTCTCTGTTTCTAACAGGCTTGAACATGTTGCCCGTTGCGATTAAATTTATTTTATTGCCTTTTTATTTAATGGTGCTTGATCCAACAGAATACGGAATCTTAGCACTCATTTATATTTTTTCTAGTTTATATGAATTTTCAAATTTAAAAATTCAAACAGCGGTTCAAACTTATTATTTCGATTATAATGATGAACCCAAGAAATTAAAAGAATATCTCTCAAATATACTCTCTTTTTCTATTCTTTTATCAGGCTTGACAACGCTTGTTTTAGGATTGACGGGAGGAATACTTTTTTCGTACATTTTTACTACAGTAAACGTATCATTCTATCCCAATGGATTATATGCGATTTTAGCTTCATTTATGCTAGTGAATCTAAGGATTTATTATAGTTATTTAAAAAATAGAAAAGCGCTAATTGAATTCGCTTCTTATTCTATGTCTTTAGTACTTTTTAAAATAGGTTTTCAAGTTCTCTTTTTGTTTGGATTTAAAATGGGAATCTCAGGAATATTATTAGGTGATTTAATTGGAACGGCTTTAGTCTTTATTTACTTTTTACTTCGGAAATATAATTTAATTACGTTTCATTTAAAGAAAAAATACATTCAACCTTCCTTGAAATATTCCTTCACTTTATTGCCTTTTTTTATTGTGCTTTGGTCGAGTCAAAAGATAGATCGTTTTTACATTGAGCGTTTGCTAGATGTTTCTTATGTAGGAAAATATGCAGTCTTGGTAGCGGTCACTTCTTTAATTGCGATGGTTATTGATGGAGCTTCAACTGCTTTTAGACCTTATCTTTTCGAATACTTTAAAAAAGGAGTTAATGAACATAAAAAAGAAATACAACAACTAGAAAAAGTTTTTATGACGATGGGGATTCTAGCTGCATCCTTTATTATTGCTTTAGGTTTGAATTTAGATCTTTTTATTACCAATGAAAAATACTTATCTATTATTGAACTCGTTCCATTAGCGGTAATGGTTCCTTTAATATTTGGTTGGGTCATATTATTAAGTCAACAATTAATTTATTCCAAACAAGCTTCGAAAATATCATTGGTTTCTTGGATTTCTTTATTCGTTCAGTTGGTTTTATATTACTTTTTTATTCCTGTATTTAAATTAGAAGGAGTACTTTGGGTGAATATAATTGGAAATTTTATTATGTGTGTCTTTTTCTATTTTTATGGAAAAAAATTATTCCCAGTACCACATCAATTAAAATATATTATTGGATTACCTCTATTGTTTTTTGGATCCGTTTGTGGATTGCAATATATCTTTTCAAGTCAAGGTTGGTCTTTAAATATATTAGGCTTAATTCAATTTTTAATAATCGGATTAAGCCTAATGTTATTTTCATTTAAAGATATAAAATCTATTTTTCAATCAAAATTAAAGAAAAAGAAAGTCTGATTTTTTTATAATAAAACACTCCTTTAAAATGGAATATTAAATTTACCTCGCCTTTCAAGCTGTTTGTACATTTCGCCTTTCAAGGTGTTTGTCCACCTTGAAAATAAGTACAATAAATTTAATTTTTAATAATTTTAAAAGCTTGTGTTTTACCTTCATATTGTAAATGTAAAAGGTACATACCATTGGAGAATTGATCAACAGCAATCGTAGAATTCATATCATTTAAAATGCCATTTTTAAGCATTTTTCCAGTTAAATCAGAAATGGAAAAAGTTATTCCTAAATTATTTTCAGGTAAAACAATTTGAATATGATCATGAACTGGATTTTCTAAAAGTTGAACCGCAATAGGAAAATCAAGATTTGATGTATTTATGGTCGTACAATTAATGGCTGGATTATTACCAGATTCTTGAATCGTTAAAGCAAAGAAATTTACCATGTTTTGCATTCTTAATTCTGCATTATCAATGACATGTCCATTCGCAATACAATTATTACCTGCTTCAAAATTATAAATAATTTCTGCTTGATAATTCGGAGCAGCAGCACCTATACTTTCAAAATATTTGCGAATACCTTCACCTCCATAGGCATAAGGATAAGGACCATAACTCTGGCAAATACCATTAAAACATTCATTACTAATTCGCTCAAACATAATCCCATAATCGTAATGAATAATTACATCTGATCCTTGGCTAAATAAATAAACACTAGGGGCATTTGTTGTACTGAAGACTGATAAATCAACAACTCCACCAAAAAAACTTCCGACACCTGCTAATTTAGAATTGTATTCACCTAAATGTAAAGTACCTTCAATAGAACCCAAATCAGGTCTAGATAAATCATTCGCTCCATCATAACAATCCAATGCTGCTAGATCAGCATCAGGAGTAGGAACATCATTGACTTCAAAACAAGAAGCAGGTTTTTTTTCTTCCGTCATTGTGAAACCAGCTGAAAGAGAAATAAATCCCCCAGCACTTTCACCTGCCATAAAAACATTATTTATATCCGTCGAATCTATTGCATTTCTACTCTTCATAAAACGAATGGCTCCCTTTGCATCTTGCATCGCTCTAAAGTTTGCTCGTTCCATTTCCAAGGTATCAGAATTAAAAGCACAAGGTTCTGTAAAATTAGTACAAAATAAATTCGCTTCATATTCTTCTGCTTTATTGGTACCTAATCTATAATTAATGTTAGCCACAACCCAACCTCTTTTTGCCAATTCAGTTGACATATAAACCATACTTTCATTTTCTTTACTATCCGTTACCCAAGCTCCACCATGAACAAAAATCATAACGGGTTTTTCACAATTCAGATCATTTTTAGGCTTGTAAATATCCATCAAAAGTATTTCTTCTGTACCAGCGAAATTTTCTGCTGTTCCGTAGATTACATCTGTAGTAATATCAACTTCATATTGAGCTTGCGTATAGATTTGAGCCTGTAAAAATGAAATGGAATAGAAAAAGATAATAAAGAGAAATGTTATTTTTTGCATGATGTCTTTTTTATTTAAATGCAAAGGTAATAGAATTAATTTGCCTTTATAGTACAGTTATATGTTAAACAAAATTAATATATAGATCACTTCAATGGGTTTATTCTAAGTATTTATTAACTTCGAATAAAGTCTAATATTCACATAAATTTTTAATTCATTCTAATGAAACATTTTACAATTTTTATCCTTTTAATTTTTTCTGGACAATCGTTAATGGCTCAATTATCGAGATATCCATATATTCAATCTACTACTAAAAATTCGACCATTATTGCTTGGAAAACGCCAGGTAATACTTTAGGACAAGTGAATTATGGAACGGACAGTAATAATTTAAATCAATCTGTTTCTGAAACTGCTCCTGTAGAATTACATGGAGTCACCATAGAAAATTTAATGCCTGACACGAAGTATTATTATGAAATATTAGCAGATGGTGTATCATTAACTTCTGAATTTTTCTTTACTGCTTCAGATTCATTGGATCAAGAATTTTCATTTTTGCATTATGGTGATTGTGGATACAATAGTGCTTTACAACATCAAATTGGTGATTTAATGGAAGCAGATGATGCGAGTTTTGCTGTTGTTTGTGGAGATATAGATCAAGGAGGTGTTCCTCATTTTACTCCTGGAAGTGGAGGAGATAATTATGATGAAATTTATTTTGATGTGTATAATGATGGAGTAGATTCTAAGATGCTTTCGCATGAGTGTCATTATACCGCAATTGGGAATCATGATACATATAAAGATAATTGTGAAACCTATTTAAATGAATTTTTTCTTCCACACAATAATGATGAAAATTCAGAACGTTATTATTCTTTTGAATGGGGTGATGCAAAATTTATTGCTTTGGATGTAATTACACCTTACGATAATTCAACATTTCCTCCTTATAATTCTCAACCATTAGAAGATCGATGGTGGACTGATTTTAGACCTGGATCTCCTCAATATATTTGGTTAGAAGAAGAATTAAAATGCAATGATAAAAAATGGTCTTTCGTTTATTTTCATGAAGGACCTTGGACGAATTATTGGGGAGCGGATTATAATATTATTCCTTCTGTAGGAGGAGACTATTATCAATATGATGGAAATCTCATGGCAAGAGAACATTTAGTTCCTTTATTCGAACAATATGGAGTTGATATTGTGATGGTCGGCCATTCTCATTTATATGAAAAAGCAGAAAAAAATGGAGTCCTGTATATTACTTCGGGTTCTGCTGGTGATGATGGATTAGATAGTAATAACGAATATGCAGATCATCCAGAAATTTTACTTTCAATCATTGATAATGTATATGTAAAATACATGATTGATCATAATACGATTACGATGAATGTTATTAATAAAGATAATAATATTATAGATACGTATACAGACACTAAAACATATACACCATATGCTGCAATCCCAACGATTACGAATTCATCTTGTGCAATGGCTGCAGATGGTTCTGCAATTTTAAATGTAGAAGGGCCAAAGCCTCCCTATACCGTGGAATGGAATAATGGTACAACGGGAACTGTTTTATCTGATGTTGGGCCAGGAACCTATTATGCTATAGTGACGAATCAATATGGTTGCGAAAAAGTGGCTTCCGTTACAATTGGAGATGATAATGAAATGCCTTTTGCTGATTTCACTTCTACCAATTCTGATAATATGTATGACTTTGTTGGCTTAGATACTTCGGGTGATACTTATGCTTGGGATTTTGGTAATGGTGATACGCAAACCACGACTACAAATATTGTCAATTATGCTTTTCCAGAAAATGGAACATTTACCGTTACATTGACGATTACCACAGAATGTGGAACGGATGTTTATATGGATATGGTTACGGTAACCAATGCACCTGTATCTGTTGAGAATTTAGGAAAGAGTGGGGCAACAGTTTCTATTTCTCCAAATCCAATTACTGATATTGCACAAGTAGAAGTGACTCAATTAACAGGAAAATTAAGAGTGAGTATTTTTGATATCTCTGGTAAAGAAATGGATTCTTTTAAAACAAGAGAAACTTCTTTTGAAATAGAAAGAAAAAATTGGGCTGCTGGAAAATATATTATCAAAGTTTCTGATAAAAAAGGAAATTTTGTAGTAGGAGAAATGATGGTAAAATAGAACATCATTAAAATAGGTGTGAGATTCTTCTCACACCTATTTTAATGATTATTTAATTTGTTTTTGATAAACAGCCGCTAATCCATATTTTTCTTCTACATTAAATCGAAAAGAAAATCCATTACGTTTTAAGAGTTGAATCGATTTTTCATTTTCATGATGGGTATATGCTTTAATAAATTGAAAAGGAAGATTATTTTTAGAATATTCTAGAACGGATTGTAAGGCCTCAGACATGATTCCTTTTCCTTGTGCTGATGGCATTAAATCATATCCTACTTCTGCTTTAGTCCTTCCTTTAGAGAAATTCCACAAACAAATACTACCAATTATTTCCTTCGTTTTTTTATCGGTAATCATCCAAAAAACACTAATATCTTCTTGTGACCATTTCTGTAAATGATCTATCTTATTATAAATTGTTTTAGAATCTAAATTATCTACATAAAGAAACTTTCGAACTTCAGGATCTGTCCTTAATCGTAGAAAATCTTTTGCATCATTTTTATGTAGAGCTCTTAATATTAAGCTGTCAGTGGATAGAGTAGGGAAGGGAGAAAAAGATATTTTTAAATCATTTAAAATACCTGAAATAAAATCTGCTTTTGCATATGAATAATCTTCACTCTTTTCCCATTCTTTTTTTGCTAATTCTAATTTTAAATTTTCATAATTGCCTAAACTTGTTGCATCTTCTCTTAGATGATCGCGAAATAATAAATGAGTGTTCCAAAATTCGTGAGATGTGCAAACACAATGTAAATGAAAGCCTCTATACTTTAAAACTAAATTAGGTTGATCTTCACCTACATTAACTGTTGTTGGTATTTGGTTTTTATCTTCTTCTATTACATTTTCTACTTTAATAAAGAATTTCCGAAAAGGCATGACGGGTTCCCATTTTTGATAATAAATGTAATTTTCTTTGCCTTGTAATTTTTCTTGTAAATCTATTAAATCACTTTCGTTTTCTACACCTATTAAAATATCAATAATAGGTTTTGCAGATAATCCTTCAACTGAAGTACTTCCAATGTGTTCAATTTTAAGTCCATCAATTCTTAATAGAGATAAAAGAAATTCTTTTTCTTTTTTAAATTTCTCTTTCCATTCTTTTTGGTAAGGAATTACTTGTAGTTTCATGGGACATATTAAATTAATAATAGATATTGATTATTGTACTTCTTTTTCTTGTTCCGAAAACCATTGTTCCACTAATGATAATGCAGGTTTACCTCTTAAGGTATATCCTGTATCTTTAGTTCCACCAACACCGAACCAATCGTAAAAAAATACACCTTGAAATTCAGGTTCATTTTTCCAAGTATTAATAAAAGTAAGGTAACAATCATATTGTTCTTCTAAATCTAAGGTATTAGAAATGTGATAATTCCAAGGATCTTTATTTGTACCATCTTGAGAAGTATAACCCACTTCAGTAAAAAAAATTGGAATATTTTTTTCGGTTTGTACCTTTAATATTTCTTTTTTTATTTCATTCCAAGCAACTTGTAATTCTCCTAGACTTGGATCATTTCTTTCTGTTAAAGAATTATATCCTGTTATTCCCATGATGTCTAATTCATTCGTAAAATGAATATCATTGATGACATCCCAATTACAAGAGTATGTTATTTTACCTTGATATTCTTTTTTTATTTTACGAATAACATTTTTCCAATTTTCTGTATCGATTTGCAATGAATTAAATTCTGAACCTATACTTAATAAATCAACCTTATTCTTTTCAGAAATTTGTGCAATGATTGAATATAATTCAGAATAAGATTCATACCATAATTTTTTGGAATAAGGAGAAAGTACACCTCGCCATTCTTTATCAATTGGATTTTCAATTAAAACAATAGGAAGTAACATTACGTTTAAATTTAATGATTTAGCCTGCTCTACTGTTTGATTGATTTGCTTCCAATATGCTCCTCCTTTTTCAGGATAATTAATAAATGAAGATGAAGAACAATCTTGAAACACTTTAAAATTAATTCCGATCCATTCCGCACCTGTATTTTTAATTTCTTCAATTAGAGGAAAATAATCATAAGAATAATCTTTGGAATGTAATCCTAATATAAAACCTTTCATTGCATCTGGGTTAGTTTTTAACTGAGTGCTAGAAATTGATTTATCCTCTGGATAACAAGATGTATAAAGGATTATATTGGATAAACCAATAGTCAAAGCAATAAGTATTTTGAGATTTATATTTTTGAGCATAGGTATTCCAAATTGATAGGATATATCATTTTTGATTTATAGAAAGATAAAGTTACAGATTATTATGCATTGAATCTATTTAATTATGTCTAATAATTGATTTTTTTAACTAAGAAATAAATCATTTGTATTACTTTTATTTGAAAAAAACAACAATGTCAAAATGGAAGGCAAAAGCCATAATTCAAAAAGGAATTTCTATTTTTCCCCAAAGAGAGAAAATTAATTATCTTTTTCAAAAGTATGTGACCAAAGGCGTTTATTTAACGGATGAGTACTTTGGGTATAAAATACAACATGCCAAAGATCATATCCAATATTTCAAAAAATATTCTGAACGATCTTTCGAAACCAGTAATGTTTTAGAATTAGGTACAGGCTGGTATCCAATTGTTCCAATAGCGATGTATTTAAATGATTTTAAAGAAATTGTTTCAATAGATATACAATCATGGATGAATTTTGAGAGTCAAATCACGACCATCGAAATGTTTAAGGATTGGAGAGAACGTGGAAAATTAGATGCCTTTTTACCTGAATTGAATGAATCGAAGTGGAATCTTTTAATGAATATATTAAAAGATAAATCTCAACTAAATATAGAAAAACTGAATAAAATTATTCATTTAAAACCTTCTATTCAAGATGCTAGAAAAACGGATTTTAAAAGTGATAGTTTTGATTTTATTTGTTCCAACAATACATTTGAACATATTCCTAAAAATATTTTAATTCCCATATTAAAAGAATTTCAAAGAATTATAAAAGTAAATGGTGTTCAAAGTCATTTTATAGATATGTCGGATCACTTTGCACATTTTGATCATTCGATAAATATCTATAATTTTTTAAGATATTCTTCTAAAAAATGGGATTGGATAGATAATCGAATTCAACCTCAAAATAGAATGCGTTTAAAAGATTATCATAAAATATATCAGGATTTGAATTTACCCATCACTGATGAATCTTTTAGAGAAGGAGATATTCAATTATTATCGACTGTTCCAATACATGATGAATTTAAAAACTATACAAAAGAGGAATTAGCAATTTCTCATGCTTATTTAATTAGTAAATGCTAACAGAAATTAATTCTTAATGTAAAGATCAAAAACAATTAAATCTAAATCCATTTTTACGAATCCTGAAGGGATGACTTCATTCATATCTTTTCGTTGTAAATAATATTTTTGAGAAGTATTCGGATCAAAATCAAGACTGATATTAAAGTGACGAACAAAATATGCTCCTAAAGCATAATCATGAATGATTTCAGGTAAAACGTCAATGACAGCTTTTTTCTGAATCGTTTTTCCGATTAAATAGACGTCATGTAATTTATCTTGATCTCTTTTTGTTTTACCTATTTGTAAGGATGAGAAAATGATAACGGAACATAATAAGGCAATAGAAGTTTTCTTAAAGAATTGAAATCCTTTTTTGGAAATATCAATGGTAGAAATAATTTTATTCATATAAGGAATAGCAATACAAGATAAACTTAAAGCATAAAAAGGTAAAGAAGTTGCCAAGTAAAATCCTCTTTGCTCAAGCGTAACAATAAGTGGGAGAGAAGCGGACAAGCCAAGGAGAAAGAAAAAAGAAGCATAATTCAAATACATCTTTTCTGGTTTTCCTTTTCCTTTGATTCGATAATAAAGGTAAATTAAAAATACACCGATCATACTTGGTATTAATTCAGTGAATAATCGGATCATTAAATCAAATCGATTCTCTGTTGTAGGTGAACTTGGATTGGTAAATGTTCTAATAATTCTATTATTAAAAAAATTAGATAAGGAATGGAAGGTCGTTTCATTTAAAATTAAAAATCCGTAAATACTAAATACGGTTAAAAAAAGAATTGTTGAATAAGC
>JAHDFV010000040.1 GCA_020627985.1 Saprospiraceae bacterium | reverse complement strand
TTTCATCGAACGCTTTAATTGTATCCGCGATATCAACTAACACTCCTTTCAATCCTGTAAATTGCTCTGCAACGTGGAATGGTTGAGATAAGAAACGTTGAACTCTTCTTGCACGGCTTACTACTAATTTATCTTCATCAGATAATTCTTCCATACCTAAGATCGCAATGATATCTTGTAATTCTTTATATCTCTGTAGGATATTAATTACTTTTTGTGCTGTTTCATAATGCTCTTCTCCTACGATATCTTCTGTAAGGATACGAGATTTAGAATCTAGAGGATCTACAGCTGGATAGATACCTAAAGAAGCTAACTTACGATTTAATACTGTTGTTGCATCTAAGTGCGCGAAAGTTGTTGCTGGTGCTGGATCCGTTAAATCATCCGCAGGTACATATACTGCTTGTACAGATGTAATTGAACCTCTCTTTGTAGATGTAATACGCTCCTGCATTAATCCCATTTCTGTTGCCAATGTTGGTTGGTAACCTACTGCAGAAGGCATACGACCTAATAAGGCTGATACTTCAGAACCTGCTTGTGTGAAACGGAAGATATTATCTACGAAGAATAAGATATCTCTACCTCCATTTGGATCATTCATATCACCATCACGGTAGTATTCAGCAATAGTTAATCCTGATAATGCTACTCTTGCTCTTGCACCAGGAGGTTCGTTCATTTGACCGAACACTAAAGTTGCTTGAGAATCAGATAATGCGTTTTTATCTACTTTAGATAAATCCCATCCACCTGCTTCCATAGAGTGCATGAATTCTTCTCCGTACTTGATTACGTCAGATTCTAACATCTCACGAAGCAAATCATTTCCTTCACGTGTACGTTCTCCTACACCTGCGAAAACTGAGATTCCTTCATATTTCTTTGCGATATTATTAATCAACTCCATGATTAATACTGTCTTTCCTACACCTGCACCACCGAATAAACCAATCTTACCTCCTTTTGCATAAGGTCCGATTAAGTCAATTACTTTGATACCTGTAAAAAGAACTTCTGTTTCTGTTGATAATTCTTCAAAACGAGGAGGATCACGGTGAATTGGTGCTCTATTGTCATCTTTTTCTATTCCACCAATACCATCAATTGCTTCACCTACTACATTGAATAGACGACCTTTGATACGATCTCCGATTGGCATTGAAATTGGTTTACCTGTATCCACTACATCCATACCTCTTGTCAGACCATCTGTTGCGTCCATTGAAATGGTACGAACACTGTCTTCTCCTAAGTGACGTTGGCATTCTAGTACCAATACTTCACCATTCGGTTTTTTGATTTCTAATGCATTTAGTATATCGGGTAGTTCTGAGTTTGGGAAACTCACGTCGATTACCGCCCCAATGATTTGTTTTACTTTACCTACGTTAGCCATAATTTCAAGCGATGATTATGTTAGAAATGATCCTCTCGGAATTTTGCTGCAAAAATAAGGTATACTAACATAAAAACCAATCAATTTTCATTTTTTAAATTATTGATCGTAATGACTATTTTAACTATCTAATGATTAGTGTATTATATCATTTTGTATACTTATCGTTCTACGATTTCTTAAGGGAAAAGTTAAACGCAATTCAATTATATATTCCGAATAAATCGCATCTATCGAAATAAAATTTCATTTTAATTTTCGAGCTAATAAATTGTCTTCTTTCAAATAAAATTTTAAAAAATAATCTTTCTTTTGCAAATCAAACAATTAAAGGAAAGTCTTGTTCCATAAACAGCTAGCATATTTCACGAAATGAATAAAAAAACCAGAACACTTTCTTTCATTATTTTTTCGATTTTATCCTTACTTGCCCTATTTTTTTCGTTTAAGGTAGAAGCGGATTTTAATTTTGAACAATTCTTTCCGGACGGAGATCCCGATTTAGATTATTTCTACGAATTTATAAGTGAATTTGAAACGGACGACAATTTCTTGTTGGTTGGGATTGAAAGGAAAAATGGAATTTTTGAACAAGATTTCTTAAACGATTTTCATGATTTTTCAAAAAAGGCGAAAAGGCTTCCTTTTGTTACAAGTGCCCAATCGATTACCTTATTACAATATCCACAAAAAACTCCTTTTGGTTTTACTGCTTCAGCTGCTGTTCATCGGAATCGACCTGAAAAGTTTGAGCAGGATAAAAAAAGATTACTAGAAGATGAACGGTTTTCTGGAACACTCATATCAGAAGATGCTAATTCTGCTGTTGTCGCTTTAAAATTAATAGATAATATACAAATTGCAGATTCAAGAGTTTTAATGGGAAAAATGGATTCGCTACTTCTTAGCTATCCCTTTGAGAATACACATTTTTTAGGTAGACCTAATTTCCAAAAAGAATTCATTGATTTACAGTTTCGAGAAATGGGAATTTCCACTTTGGTTTCTGGTTTTCTTGTTCTTTTAATTATGTGGTTTATTTTTAAAAGAGGGTGGGGTGTTTTTATTGCTGTTTTTTCTATTGCTATTGGTATGCTTTTGTTTGTTGGAATGCTTGGTGCAACAGGTAGAACGCTTAATGTCATGTCAGCTTTATACCCTGTACTTTTAATTATTGTTGGAACGTCAGATGTGATACATGTCATGTCTAAATATATTGATGAATTACGTCGGGGAACTTCTAAAAAAGATGCGATCAATATTACTATTCGAGAAATTGGAATTGCTACTTTATTGACATCCGTAACTACTGCTGTTGGTTTTTTGACGTTATTATCTAGTCGAATTCCCCCCATTCGAGCTTTTGGATTAAATGCTGCGGTAGGAGTGATTATTGCTTATTTAACGGTTCTCTTTTTAACCACAGCTATTCTTTCTTTATTTAAAGTGGATCAAGTGATTCAACTTGAGAATAGAAAATCTTTTTGGGAGCCCTTTATGGATTGGTTTTATCATTTTACTAAGAAATATCCTAAACGTATTTTTGTTGGTATTTTAATAACGCTAGGATTATGCTTTTATGGAATGTCTTTGGTCACTACTAATTTTAGTATTAAAAGTAATTTACCTCGAGGTCAAAAAATAACTGCAGATTATATCTTTTTTGAAAAAAATTATGGCGGATTTAGACCTTTTGAAATTGCTGTTACCGCTCAAGATACTTTTACGGCTAGAGATTATTTAGTGCTTCAAGAAATAAATAAAGTAGAACAACATTTAAAAAAATATTCTGCTGTTAAATCATCTAATTCTATTACCTCTGCTTACAAAAGTATGAATAGAGCTTTTCATGGCAATCAATTATCTGCATATCAATTTCCTGAGAATGAAAATGACTTTAAAAAATATGATCGTTATTTAAATAAAATGCCTGCTGCTTCTTTAGATGTTTTAATCAGTAAAGATGGTAAAAAGGCTCGAATTTCAAGTAGTATTTTAGATGTTGGTTCTGATACAATTCAACAAGTGGGATTAGAAATTGATGCTTGGATGAAAAAAAATACGGACCCCAATATTGCTACATTTAGAAGAACGGGAACTGGTGTTTTATTTGATAAAAATGAAGAATATATTCGGGATTCTATTTTGCAAGGATTGGGCATTGCTATTTTCATTATTAGTATTTTAATGGGTATTTTATTTCGGAGTCCTAAAATGATTCTTATTTCTTTATTACCTAATATTTTACCCTTATTAATTGCTGGTGCTTTATTGGGATATGCAGGCATAGAATTGGAAAGTGGTGTCGCTATTATTTTTGCAATCGTTTTTGGAATAGCTGTTGATGATACTATTCATTTTTTAAGTAAATATAAATTAACGAGAGATAAGGGAAAATCAATAGACGAATCGCTTTATGTAACCTTTTTAGAAACAGGTAAAGCCATTGGATTAACTTCTGTAATTTTATTCTTTGGCTTTTTAGTGATGTTGTTTTCAATTAATCCTCCTAGTGTAACTGTAGGGATAATTATTAGTGTAACATTGGCTAGTGCCTTATTGAGTGATTTGTTTATTATCCCTGTTTTAATTCGTTGGTTTTATAAGAATGATTTGTAGGAATATTTAATATATACTTATTAAATATCACCATGAATCTTTTTAGAATTGCAATGATTTTTTTTGAAGGATAAAATTAATTTTCTGAATTTACTTTAGATATCGTTTCCGACAAGTCTTCTTCTTCGTCGTTAAAATATTCTTCATCTATTTTATCTATAGCAGAACCATTGCTTGAGGCTTCTTTTTTCTTTTTCTTTGTTTTAACCCGAATACAATTTCTACCTGCTTCGTTAATAAAATCAACTAAAGGATCAAAATCTGAATTATCCGAAAGGATTGCAAAATCAATTTCTGATCTCATTTTTTGATGAAGCGCACCAATTAAGAAAGATATATGAAAATCGAAATTATTATCTTTTTCATTTTCAATAGAAATCCATTTCACACGTTTTCCTAATTTTTGAGCTTGGAGAACTATTTTAAAAGGAATTTCTTCAACACGGTTATCAATCAAAACAAATACTTTATTACATACTTTTTGAAGTTTGCTGAATTTCACCTTCTTAAGGCTTTCATAATCAGCAAAAATATACCTCTTTAGCAAATGGCTCATATCGCGTTTAGTGTTTCTCTTGAAGAAGAATTATTTATCTTCTTCTATAATTTTATAGTGAATTTATTACTCGATGATGCAATTTAAGTCATTTAAATGGGTTAACAAATAAATGTGATGGGTGATTCTTCAGTTTATCCTTAAATTTGTGCACATCCTTAAATTTGTAATTATATGTTTCTTAGATATTTTTCATACTTACTGCTTTGTTTCATTTTAATTGGAGGATGTAAATCCAAAAAAAATAACAATAGCGAACTTAAATTAAAGAAACGTTCCGCTAAATACCTAATAGAAAAATTAGATAAATATCATCTTGATACTGAGTGGTTAAGTACAAAAGGGAGTATAAAATTAGTCCAAAATAATAAAACAACTAAAGCAACTGCCTACATACGAATGAGAAAAGATAGTGTCATTTGGGCTGCAGTTCGAAAACTGGGTGTAGAAGCTGGTCGAGTATTAATTACTCAAGATTCTGTTTTTCTAGTCAATCGATTAGAAAAAACTTATTATGCTAAATCTGTTGATTATATTCAAAATATGATGGGATTTAGTGGAACTGGAAATCGACAAAAAGATTTTAGAAATTTATCTCAAATCATTTTGGGTAATCCAGTTTTCCTTGAGGATACTGATTATAAAGTGGATATTAAATCTCCCTATTATAAATTGACTAAAAATTTAGATGGCATTGATACTGAATATTGGATTCAAGGCAAAAATTATTCTCTTTATAAAATGATGTTCCAACAAGATTCTGCCAATAAAAGAGCAAGTTGTATTCAAGAAGATTATCAACCACTAGGAAATGAATTATTATTTTCGTATATTCGAAAATTAAATTTGTATTCTACTGATACAGGTTCTTTAAATATAGATTTGAATTTTAAAACTGTTTCTTTAAACAAACCTGTAAGTATAAAATTTGAGATTCCTTCTTCTTATGCTAAAGTCGACTAGGTGGTTATTCTTTCTAATGTTTTTACTTTTGCCACTACTTGTTATTGGGCAAACACGAAAGAATTTAGAAACAAAACGGAAAAGTATTCTTAAGAATATTAGAAACACGGATCAATTGCTTCGAGAGACTTCTAGGAATAAAGAATTAACTTATGAAAAGTTTATTACCACTCAAAAGCAAATAGAAAACCGCAAAGAACTCATAAAAACGATAAAGGAAGAATTAGTTTATTATGATGAAAGTTTGTTACGAACTTCTTCTGTCATCCAATCTTTACAAGATGATACTGATCGATTAAAAAAAGATTACGAGCAATTATTACGCTTTGCTTACAAAAGAAAACTTATGCAAAGTGATCTTCTGTTTCTTTTTTCTGCCCAAAGTTTTAATGATGCTTATAAGCGTTGGCAATATTTAAAACAATATGACAAGTACAGAAAAAAGCAAGCTTATCGAATTATACAAACGCAAAAATCATTAGAAAATAAAATTAAACTTCAAGCAGAACGCAAAGAAGAAAAGGAGCGTTTATTAGGAAGTGAGAAAAGTCATTTGTTAGTCTTAGAACATGAGTTAGAAAGTAAAAACCAATTGTTAAAACAATTGAAATCCGATGAAAAGAAATTAAGAAATAAAATTTCTGATAATAAAAAGGATCATGAGCAATTAAATGTTGCTCTTGAAAAAATTATCAAAGAGGGAGTAATTGGCCAAAGAATTCAGAATAGAGTAAAGCCTGCAACAAAAGTGATTCAGCCCAAAGAGAATGTTGCTGAAAACAGAGTATTGAGTGGGAGTTTTAGAACAAATAAAGGAAAATATCCCTGGCCCGTAAAGGGAGTTGTTTCTAGTTATTATGGTAAACAAGCTCACCCTACTTTGCCTGACATCACTATTGATAATAGTGGAATTGATATTTTAACGACTAATCATGCTCTGGTAAAACCTATTGCTTCTGGTGAAGTGGCTGCTGTTCGGTTTGTACCTGGCAATGACTATCTTGTCATCATTAAACATGGACAATATTATACGCTATATTCTAAAATGGAAGAACATTTCGTAAAGAAAGGTGATAAAGTTTCTCCAAATGATACTATTGGCAAAGTAAGAACCGATATCAAAACGGGTAAATCAGAATTGCATTTTGAAGTTTGGGATAAGCAAAAAAGAATGAATCCTCGTTGGTGGTTAGCAAAGAAATAAATTAGTGTTCTCCTAAACCTGCATATTCATTATTCCCTTTTGTTTGTATAATTGTTGGTTGATGCTTATCGATATCTTTAGCTGAAATACTACAAAAGCAAAGTATATGAATTGTATCTCCTTCATCTGCATGTAAAGCAGCTCCTCCATTCATACCTATTATTCCTGAACCTCTTTCTCCTGGTATAGCATAGGTTATTATTCTTGAACTTTTTGTCGCATTATTAATATGTACTTGCTCCCAGGTTTTGATGTTGGCTTTGTCCATTAAATCTTCATCAATCGTAATACTTCCTTTGTAATTAATATTGGCTTGGGTAACTTTTACTGTATGAATTTTAGATTTTAAAACGATTAAGTCCATATTGAAATTTTTGAATTAGGTGTATTAATCAATTTAGTATTGACATCTTTATAATCCTTTAGCCAAAATAATCTGATTTTTTTATTGGCTTGAAGAATTGTTACAAATAATCTAGAACAATCATAAGTTACCGAAAATGGTAAATTGGAATCTACTTCAGTATCTTTTGCCTTTACAATTGTATCATAATTAATCATTCCATCTTCATATTGAGCAGTAGCTCTAAAGCAAGCCTGACCTTTATAGATCACTGGAGTGATGGAAACCCAATTCCCTTCTCCTAATCCACCAAGCCATTCTGCATTTCCCAGTATAGATTCATGACGAGGGACTTCATCTATTTTGTTTGGGCGGACGATCTTTTTTCCTTTGAAATTTCTAGTATTATTGTTCCAAATTAATTTTAGATTATCCCATCTTGTCATTTTGAAATTTTCTAAAGGACTGTCAATATCTTTTTGGCGATAAACATTACTTTCATAGCCTACATCTACTGCATTTCCAATAGGAGAAGCTTTGTAAGTAGGAGTGTAAACTAATCTTCTTTTGTCTTTTTCAACAGATGAACCTGCAATGATTGCATCACAAACAAAACGAGAGCAATTGGTTGAATTTGCCATAAACGTTGTATAACGAACGGAACCTTGTTGTTGAATATGATCCACATATTCCATCGTTTTTTCGTAATTCATTTTCCCATACAAGGAAAAATAAATTTGACCTTCTCCATGTGTAAACCGATCAATTTTAAAAAGAAAATCGACAAGTTCTTGAACATTGATCATTTTTCCGTTTTGATCAATCTTTGCTTTTACCTTAATTTCTAATGCTGGATCGGTATTCATTCCTCTTGCTCTTCCTTGTCCTGTATCACAAGTATATCTACCGAAATCAAAGTATTCTATTTTTCCTGTTTCTTTATGAATTAAGCACATCGCTGCATGCCCAACTTTAAAATAAACATCTTTAATGATTCCTACTTTATGACACCAAGTCATGAATTTTTCTGCTCCTTTTGCTAAGGTGTCCGGCCAACCTATCACCATGCAAATACAATTATCTGTTGCTTTTTTCACTATCCTATTCTTAAAAAATTGCCTTAATACTTATACTAAGATAAGAAGATTCTATAATGATTCTTCATTATCATATTCTATCGGTTCTTTATATCCCATAAATGGAATTTTAAGTAATTCGATTAGGCTTTTCGTTTTTTCTTCTTCCATGTATGTATCAACACCATAGACTAACTTTTTATTATCTACCCTTTCATAAGTACCAAATATTTTATCCCAAAAGGAGAAAATATTTCCATAGTTCGTATCACTGTAGGGTTGTCTATAATGATGATGCACTCGATGCATGTTTGGTGTACAAAATACTAGTTCTAGACTACGATCTAACCAAGTCGGCATTTTTATATTGGAATGATTGAATTGAGTAAGGACTAATGACATCGATTGATAAATGAATACCAACCAGATGGGTGCACCTATGATCACAATCGCCAAAGTAGTAAATACAAATCGAATAACACTTTCTCCTGGATGATGTCGATTTGCACTTGTTGTATCTATATTCTGATCGGTGTGATGTATTACATGAAACATCCACATCCATTTTACATGGTGTTCTGTCCAATGGACAAACCAAGCTCCAATTAAATCCATTAACAATAAACCAATAATTGCTTTAAGGATGATCGGCATGGGTATCCATTGTATAATACCAAACTCATTGACTACAACCCAATCTGCTGCGTAGACAAGAATAAATGCCATTATAAAATTGATTAGAACTGTTGTTAATGTAAAAAACAGATTGAGTGCTGTATGTTTTACTCTATTATATTTAATAGAAAACAAAGGTATTGCTTGTTCTATTATAAAAAAGAAAGCTAATCCACCCACTAAGAGAAATGTTCTGTGGGGAGTTGGCATATCACTAAAATATTCTATTATTGTTTCCATCTTATTGAATTGTACTTTATAAAGTTAATCAATGAAAAGAATATTATGAACTCTATTATTGAAATGATTTAAATTGAATCCAATATCTAATAATTTTATTGGAGCTTAAATTCTATAAATAGTTCTTTAAATCCCAATTTGATTCCTTTTCGTAAAACAAATTTCCATTTTCTACTACTAATGGTGATTCAAAATTATTGGTATACAATTGTCCTGTCCCTAAACCTTGTGGCAAAGGATTATTCAGTGTGTAGGTCCATTGCGCTATTGCATTCAAACCAATATTTGATTCTAGTGCTGAAGTCACCCACCATCCAATATTCTTTTGTTCCGCTATTCTTATCCATTCTTCTGAACTTTTAAAACCTCCAATTAAACTTGGTTTTAGAATAATATATTGGGGTTGAATTTTTTCTAAAATTTCTATCTTTTTTTTTCCTGAGTATACTCCAATTAATTCTTCATCTAATGCAATTGGCAAAGGCGTCTTTTCGCACAATGCTGCCATTTCGTCGAATTGTCCTTGTTTAATCGGTTGTTCTATAGAATGTAAATTTAAATCTGAAAGCCTTTTTAATTTTTCTAAAGCATCTGTAGGAGCAAAAGCTCCATTTGCATCTACACGAAGTTCAATTTCATCTTTTGAAAATTCATTTCTAATATAACTGAGTAATTCTAATTCATCTTCAAAATTAATAGCCCCAATTTTCAATTTTATGCAATTAAAGCCTTTTTCAATTTTATCTTTTATTTGCTTAAGCATGAATGATTTTTCACCCATCCATATTAAACCATTAATTGAAATTGGAGCTTTATGATTAGTAAACTTAGAAGGAAATAAAACAAAAGGATTTCTTATAGCTTCTTTGCTTTTTTTAAGCATTTCTAGACCAAAACGAATGGATGGAAAATGTATTAGTTCTTTTTCTAAATTCCAATTCCCTTCATTTAGTGAATAACAAACTTCTGACAATTTATCTTCATAAGATGGAACATCATCAATACTTAAACCTTGGAGTAAACCACATTCTCCAATAAAATAATGGTCAAAGTTCATTTCATCTTCTTCAATTAAAAACCAAGAAGATTTTTTTTTCAAGACTCCTCTAGAAGTTCCACTTGCTTGTTTAAAAATCAGTGTATGTTTTTTCCAATTTATTTTCATAATAATTGACCTATTCCGAAAAGTAGAACAAAAACTAGAGTAGATAAAGCCATTTGCTTTAAATATGGATCTAGTTCTTTAGGATCTTTTTTGACTAAAACAGCTTTTGCATTGATAAAAAAAAGCGGAAGAGAAAGTAAAAAGAGCCATTGATAATTTGAAGTGTAATTATTTATTACATAGAAAATTGAACAGATCCAACCGACGAATAATAAGAGCCAATGATAGTAAACTGCTTTTTTTCTTCCTAAGCGTACAGGAATTGAATATTTACCTGCTTTTTCATCAGATTCAATGTCCCTGATGTTATTTACATTTAAAACACCTACTGCAAAGATACCACACGTAATTGCAGGAAGTATTATTCTAAAAGGCAATGTTTGTGTTTGTAAATAATATGTCCCTCCTACAGAAATTAAACCAAAAAAAACAAGAACCGAAATATCTCCAAAACCTAAATAACCATATGGATTATTTCCTACTGTATACGTAATTGCAGCAACAAGAGAAAGAAGACCTAATCCTAAAAATAATAGCAATTCATTCCATGTTGTCAATGAAAAATATAATAGTCCTACACCAACAACAAATGATAATATTCCAAAAAGAATCATGGCGTTTCTCATAGCAATAGATGAGATTTTTCCACTTTGTACCGCTCTTGATGGACCTACTCTATCTTTACTATCTGCTCCATTTTTAGAATCACCATAATCATTAGCAAGATTAGAAAGAATTTGAAGTAAAAAAGCAGTTAATAAGGTTAATCCAAATATAAAAGGATTAAACAATCCATCTGCTGCTGCAATAAATCCACCCATTCCTATACAAGCAAATGCTAAGGGTAACGTTCTTAATCTAAATGCTTCTATCCAATATTTAGTCATATGTTGATATACCTTCTCTTGATGACATAAGAATAACAAAAATAAGATTAGTATGTTTGAAACTTTATAAACTTCTTCTTTTTATATTGAAGATTCTTAAAGTGATCGTAATTTCATTTACATCAATTATTTAATGAAACGTATTTTCTTACTTTACTTTTTAATTTTTCTCTGCTTTGAATGTTTTACACAATCTATTCGATTCAGACACATTACCGTAGATAATGGTTTGCCTTTACAAAATGTAACTAAAACATTTGAAGATGAAATTGGATTTATTTGGATTGAATCAGAAGAAGGACTTTCTCGTTTTGATGGGGTAGAATTTATTCATACCGACTGGACTGATATTCATCAGGTATATTCTTTAGATAGTTTAGAAACTATTTTTTTGGCCCGTGACAACAAATTATACGGATCTTATTCTGGCAAAACTTATGCTTTTTCAACTCCTTTTACACTTTACAGATCTAAACAAATAATAAAAAATAAAAATGGGATATTTATTCATCATATCAATGCATTCTTAAAAGAGGAACTTATATTTTTCAACCAACAAACTGATTTAAAATATATAATTAATAATAATGTTTTAGAAAAAATCGGTAAACATATTATTAGTGATTTCTCATCAAATTCATCTCCTTTCTCTATTTCTCCATATTCAGAAGAAGAAATTTTAATCAATATTCTTAATTCTGATATTTTAAAAATAAATTATTTTAAAAATAAATTGACCCTAGACACTTTTTCTACCTCAAATCCATCAAACGATCTTGCTATTTTTTATAATACTAAAATACAAGAACTCAATTATCTTTCTAAGGATTCTATTATTTCTTTAGGTAAGAAAAGAATTGCTTTTTTAAAACCTATAATAAATAATATCTCTTCTATAATTCAAACCAAAAATTCTTTTTATATTTCTAATAAAAATAAAATCATTAAATTAAAAGAAAATGAAGAAGAGAATTTAAATCGAATATTAAACATTAAATTCGAAATAAATGATTTATTTTTAGATTCAAATGAGAACATATGGATTTCAACTTATAATGATGGTTTATTTTGTATTTATAATAATTCTGAGGGAGAAAATAATATAGGATTATTAGGAAACAATACGGTACATCATTTATTTAAAACTAGTTCTTTAGGTTTATTAGCTGCAACAGACAATGGTTTATATATTATATCATCCAGTTGGAGTAAATTTCCTTTAAAAGAAGGGAACCAACCAAAAGTATTTCATATTGGAGAAAATAAAAAAGATAAAATTATATATATTTCTACTAACGAAGGAATTTACAATATCATAAATGGAGAAGCAACTATATGTATTCCTGAGGAAAAAAATCTTCGTTCTTTCTTAATTGACCATTCAGGTAATTTATCTTTCTTTAGAAATAAGTTTTTAAATACTTATTCTGCATGTCAGTCTAAAATTATTTCATGGCCCGCTCCAGATTCTGATGTTGAATTTTGTTTATTTCAAGATTCTGACCAGAAAGTTTGGATGGGAACTGAAGAGGGAATTTTAATTTATCAACAGGGAAAATTTACACCGAGAAAATTAAATAAGAAAAATGGATTGCCTCATCAAAAAATAAATGACATAATAGAAGATACTTACAAAAATATTTGGATAGGAACAGACGGTGGAATAAGTCGTATTTCAGGAGATAGTTTTCGAATCAAAAATTACACAAATATTCAATCTCTAAAATGTAGAAAATTAATTTTAAATAATGATGGTAAAATCTGGGTTTCGAGCCCTAATGGTGTCTTTTTATTTGACCCAAATCAAAATGAAAAACAAGAAGCTACAAATCTTCCTTATAACCAAGTAAATTCAATGGTCATAAATGAATCTCACCAACTATGGTTAGGTACAAACAAAGGATTATTTCTGCACAACTCTACATCTAAAAATATTGAAAACGAACCACCTAAATTAATTTGGAGAAATATACTATTAAATGACATAAAAATAAACCCAACCGATTTACCTAATATTCACAAAGGAGAAAGAGTAGAAATTAATTTTTCAGCTTTGACTTTTAAAGATCCATTTAATGTCACTTATCAATATAGATTAAATAAAACAGAATCATGGATCAATACTAAAAATAGAAATTTAAGTTTTTCCAATTTACAATCTGGGAAATATAATTTACAAATTAGAGCTAGAAAGAAGAATAGTGATTGGTCTATCCCTTTAGAATTTCCTTTTCAATCATTACCTCCTTGGTGGAAAACATTACCATTTATTTTATCTTGTTTAATTGGTTGTTTTTTAGTTATTAGTTTTGTAATATCTAATTTTCGTAAAAGAGAAAAAAACAAAATAGAGACGAATAAACGATTTGCAGAATTAGAATTAAATGCTTTACAAGCACAAATGAATCCGCATTTTATTTTTAATACTTTAAATGCAATTCAACATTTGATTTTAAATGAAGACACTAAAAAGGCAAATGAATCATTAAATAGTTTTGCTTCATTAATGCGATTATTTTTAGAAGCTTCTAAAAATAAATATACTTTATTAGATGATGAGATAAGAATGCTTCATCATTATTGTGATTTAACTCGGCTTTGCTATGAAGAAAAATTTAATTTTAATATTAAAATAGATCCTATTATTGATTTAGATGATGTAGAAATTCCAAGTATGCTCATACAACCTCATGTTGAAAATGCAATTAGACATGGATTATTACCAAAAGAAAAAAAGGGATTATTAGATATTGAATTTCTTTTAAAAGAAGATAAATTAATTTGTAATATTCGAGATAATGGTATTGGTAGAATAGCTTCGAATAAAATTAAAAGCCAATCTAATAGACTACACCAATCTAGAGGGATGGCTCTGACCAATGAAAGAGCCGATATCCTAAATCAAATTTACGATACCGATATTGAAATTAAAATCAATGATTTAATGAATAAAAATAATGAAGCATTAGGTACAGATGTAATGATTTCCTGTCTCCTTGATTAAGAATAATTAATTTTTAATTCTTTTAATTTTTGCACCTAATGCATTTAATCGACCATCAATATTTTGATATCCTCTATCAATTTGGTTGACGTTATGAATTGTACTTGTACCTTTAGCAGACATCGCTGCAATTAATAATGCTACTCCCGCTCGAATATCTGGAGAGGTCATACTAATTCCTTTTAATTGATGCATTCTATTTAATCCAATAACAGTTGCTCTGTGCGGATCACATAAAATAATTTGTGCACCCCTATCAATTAATTTATCTACAAAAAATAAGCGACTCTCAAACATTTTTTGATGAATTAAAACGCTTCCTTTTGCCTGAATCGCCATTACTAAAATAATACTCATTAAATCAGGTGTAAAACCAGGCCAAGGAGAATCATAAATCGACATAATTGAACCGTCCATAAAAGATTGAATTTCATAATTCTGATGTTCAGGAATATGAATATCATCTCCTTTAATATTAATCGTTAATCCAAAACGTTCGAATACAGGAATAATATTTCCAAGTTCTTTTACTTGACAATCTTTGATTGTAATATCAGATTGAGTCAAAGCTGCTAAGCCGATGAAAGACCCAATTTCAATCATGTCTGGTAAGATACGATGCTCTGCTCCTCCTAATTTATCAACACCTTCAACAATCAACATATTAGAGCCTAAACCTTCTATTTTGGCTCCCATTTTTCTTAACAAGCGGCAAAGCTGTTGAACATATGGCTCACAAGCTGCATTAAAAATAGTCGTCTTTCCTTCAGCTAATACAGCACCCAAAACAACATTAGCCGTTCCCGTTACAGAAATCTCATCCATTAAAATATAAGTCCCTTTTAATTTAGGGGATTCTACCGAATATATTTTCTGTTCTTGATCATATTTGAATTCTGCCCCTAGCTTAATAAAGCCATTAAAGTGAGTATCCAATCTTCTACGTCCTATTTTATCACCTCCTGGTTTTGGTAATAGTGCTTTACCGAAACGAGCCAATAAAGGACCCACTAACATTACAGATCCTCGAATTCTTTGGGCATTTGCCACAAATTCTGGAGAATATAAATAATCTAAATCTAGATCATCTGATTGAAATGAATATGTATCTGAAGATAACTTCTTTACTTTTACACCTAAACCTTTTAACAATTCTATAGCCCGACGTACATCTACAATGTCTGGAACATTTGAGATGGTAATTAATTCGTCAGTAAGAAGAGTAGTGTTGAGGACTTGTAAGGCTTCGTTTTTTGCTCCTTGAGGAGTAATTTCTCCTTTTAATTGGAACCCGCCTTGTACTTCGAAAGAATCAGAAGCCATTACTTTGTAGCTTTTATATGAGTAAAAGCCACAAAGTAATGAATGAAAATGAAGAAATGAAATTGTTATCGTCTGCGATTTCTATTATTGCCTCTATAATTATTAGAATTGTTATTTCGATAATTTCTATTATCTCTACCGTTTCTATAATTATTATTGTTGTTATATCTTCTTTTTGGCATCGCAGTTACACTAATCGAAGAGTCATCTGGAAATTCTAATTTCCCACCTGAGATTAATTTCAGATCACCTTTGATTACATCATCATTAACATTTAATTCTTTATGCCAATTCCGATAAGCCATTTTCATATAGCCTGTAATTGTTTTGATGAAACCATCTTTTATAGGACCATCTTCCATTTCAATGGCTTTAGCAATCATGGTTCGAACATTGATTCCATAATGACGGTATCGGCTAACTTCTTCTGGATATTTAATCATATCCGGTTTCTTTCTACCGATTTGTTCCAATAAAACACCCTCTGGTAATTCTATTTCTAAATCTTGCTCTGCTATTAATACAACATGTTCCCAAAGTTTTAATTTGGAATCTGCTACATTCCTACTCTGAGGATGCATCTGTTGCATGAGATTAATAATTTTTTCAAGATAACTTTTGCGTTCTACTTTATCTTCAATGGTTAACGCATGGCGGATTAAACCTTGCATGTTTCTTCCATATTCTGGAATTACAAGTAAATCCTTTTGGGAGTTGTACTCCATAATGATTGTATATAATTAATAATATATTGGTATTACAATATTATTCATTGTAATAAAAAATTCAATTTCAATTTGCCTTTCTTTAATTAGAAACAATTACTCAACAGTAACAGATTTGGCTAAATTTCTTGGTTGATCTACATTACAACCTCTCATCACAGCAATATGATAAGACAATAATTGCATTGGAATGACAGATAATAATGGTGTAAATGGTTCTAAAGTCAATGGAATTTCAATTACTAAATCTGCAATTTCCTTTAAAACACTATCTCCTTCATTTACTATCGCAATAACCACGCCTTTTCTAGCTTTTACTTCCTGAACATTGCTCACAATTTTTTCATGAGCACTTGGATTAGTAGCTACAACAACAACTGGCATGTTTTCATCTATCAATGCAATAGGTCCATGCTTCATTTCTGCTGCTGGATACCCCTCTGCATGTATATATGATATTTCTTTCAACTTCAAGGCTCCTTCTAAAGCTACAGGGAAATTATATCCTCTACCTAAGTATAAAGCATTTGAAGAATCTTTCATCTTTTCTGAAACAACTTTTACTTGATCATCACATTTTAAGGTTTCTTCAACTTTTTTAGGTATTCTTCCTAATTCTGAAATCAATTCTTGATATCGATTCGTAGAAATCGTTCCTCTTTCGTATGCAATGGTCAATGCCATTAAAGAAAGAAGTGTTACTTGACCTGTAAACGCTTTTGTTGATGCTACACCAATTTCTGGTCCAGCATGTATATATGATCCTGAATCTGTTACTCTTGCAATAGATGAGCCTACTACATTACAGATTCCATAGGTTAAAGCTCCTTGTTTTTTGGCTAATTCTAAAGCTGCTAATGTATCTGCTGTTTCACCTGATTGAGAGATAGCAATTACAACATCTTTCTCAGAAATTATTGGGTTTCTGTATCTAAATTCAGAAGCATATTCTACTTCAACTGGAATTCTTGCTAAATCTTCGAATAAATATTCTGCTATTAAACCTGAATGCCATGATGTACCACAAGCAACAATTATAATACGATCTGCATTACAAATTCTATTCTTGTATTGACTTAATCCTCCTAATCTTGCCCAACCTTCTTGCACATTCAAACGACCTCTCATACAATCAGCAATTGTATTCGGTTGTTCATAGATTTCTTTATGCATGAAATAATCATATCCACCTTTTTCAATGGCTTCAATTTTCATATCGATTTCATGTACTAATGGTCTTTGTACTTCATTCTCGATATTAATAACTTTAAGTCCGTCGTTTTTAGTCAGAACAGCTATTTCATTATCATCTAAATAAACAACTTGATTGGTATATTCAACAATAGGAGTGGCATCAGAAGCTATAAAAAACTCATCTTTACCGATACCAACTACCAAAGGGCTAGATTTTCTTGCAGCTACCATTTTATTGGGATCTAAACGATCAATCACAACAATAGCGTAAGCTCCTACAACTTTAGTTAATGCTAACCTTACTGCTTCTTCAATACTTAAATCACCATCTTTTTGAATTTCTTCAATTAAATGAATTAAAACTTCTGTATCTGTTTCTGATTTAAATGTATGTCCTTTGGTCTTTAGCCATTCTTTTATTGGAGCATAGTTTTCTATAATTCCATTGTGGATAATAACTAATCTTTCCTCTCCAGATAAATGTGGGTGAGCATTTAAATCATCAGGAATTCCATGAGTAGCCCAACGAGTGTGCCCAATCCCCATATTTCCTTTTGTATTAGAAGTTCCTATGAAGTCAACTAAATCGTTAACTTTTCCTTTCTTCTTGTATACATTTAAATTGCCATTCATTAAAGCAACTCCTGCACTATCATATCCACGATACTCAAGCCTCTTAAGTCCTTTAATTAATATTGGATAAGCATCTCTTTCACCAATGTAACCAACTATCCCACACATAGCATTCAGTTTATTTTTATAGTATTCGTTTGTTCGGAAGATCCTACTTATCAAGATCTATTGCTAAAATAATAAAATATCAATTACAACTTAGTATAAGCTAAATTTAATTTAAGAGGATATTTTGAATGTCCCGTTCCATAGAACATACCTCTATATGCATATTGATTTTTCAAATACACTTGCATGTAAACACTATTGTTCCCTCCAAGTCTATCATCAATAATATCTTGAATATGATTAGAAATATTTAATTTATATTTCCTGAGTGTTGTACCATTATCATCAATTAAAAATGGTTCTCCACCATATAAATCAATATTAGCTAATGCTAATGCGTCTGAAACGTCCTCTATGAAGATATAATTTCCATTATCATCCAATTCTGTAAGAATGATTCTTGCTGGAGGTTCATAAGTAATCGTATCATCTCCAGGAATATCTGCAAAAGTTAAATCTAATTCTGCTTTATTTACAACAATTCCATCTAAATTTTGAATGTACGGAAAATCAATTTTGACGTTATAGCCAGACATACCTTGCACAAATAGAAGACTATCACTTAAAGATTGGTTTTCTACAAATGGCTCACTAATAGAACCAGAAAAATCATGTTTAAAATTATTATGTTTTGTTCCCAAATCAACAACCCTAAAAGTAAAAGTTCTTTCATTGTCATCTGCATCTCTATAATAAATAGCCATGTATGTCAAAGAAGATCTTAAGTTAAATCCTAAAATATTAGAATTTACAGCATCTGATTCAATTTTCAATCCATTAAAAAAGGCTCTAAATGTTTCATTATTTTCATATAATGCTTCAGCTACCATTGTATCTATAGGCATTAATTCTGCAGCTAATGCAGGAGATAATGGTATTCGGATATGAGCAGCTTGAACAACCGTATCTTCTGCTGATGTTCGTATAATTGTTGTATTAGGCTGTGGTAAAAAATTTAATTTTTGGCCTATAGGGGTTGGAAAAGCTTCAAAATCTCTATCTGAATAATAAAACTCTTCATTATAATCCATTTCCTCTGAAAGCCTATAAACATTGATATTCTGAGAAACAAGCGTATCACCATATGTTCTGAATGGATTATAAGCAAGTGATAATACTAATGAATCAAATGTTACATCTGAAAAATCAATATCTGCTACACCACTATTTGTAACTAGGCCTAAATCAAAATTGATTGTTGCTTGAGATGTACCAAAAATTGGATCATCTAGAAAACCACACAAATAGGTGTTAGGCTGACTATCTACAATTCTTGTGTACGTAAAAATGGAGTCTTGAGGCACTGTTAGTGCATTAACAGTCACAGTATCCGTAAAACGGATATCTGAAAACTCTTCTTCTAATAATTCTGATCCTAAATCGGTAGGATCATTACACGCTGAAGCTAATAATACTACTAGAGCTATTAGCCAAATGAAACTGGTTCTTAAATTTGTCATTCTAAATTTTAATTACTATTCAACTTTTTCTTCTAGTAAAGAATTGTAGAATTCCATATATCCGTTCATTAAAGTATCTTGATCATCAGTATATGGGAGGAATGGAGTTTCTTTCTTTTGAATAATATCAACTAATTCTTGGTCAATATTTTCACTGCCTTGTATTACCGCATCGGCAAAAGCAGAAGCTCCTTCGTGTAGTGTAGCATTTGAACCATTTGAATATACCTTTAAATTCTCACTAGACATATCATTAATGGATGCTTTATTAACGAACTCATCACTAAAAGTGTTGCCCAAAGAATAGTCATATTGAGAATAAACTATTTTAGAGTCTTGAAACAAGGGTTCGTTTTGGTAAGCTGTTTTCAAATAAGCAGGAACTAAACTAGTCATCCAACCGTGGCAATGAATAATGTCTGGAGGCCAGCCAAATTTCTTAACTGTTTCTAATACTCCTTTGCAAAAGAAAATCATACGATCTTCATTATCTTCAAAATTTTTACCACTACTATCTTCAAACACTGACTTTCTT
>JAHDFV010000386.1 GCA_020627985.1 Saprospiraceae bacterium | reverse complement strand
AAAATTATATGATCAAACATACCAAAATCCTTTAAACTAATTTCATCATTTTTAGCAACAGAAATCCCATAGCCAAGTAAACCCTCGATAGAATGAACCAAATTGTATGTAAACGAATCGTAATTATCTAGTATTAATACTTTCTTCATTTTAAAATTAAGATTTAAAATTTTTCAGCCATATTGATAGCTTTCTTAAGAGCTGCTAGCTTATTATTTACTTCTTGAAGTTCATTATCTTCTTTTGATGATATTACTAATCCCGCACCGGCTTGAGAATATAAGATATTAGATTTAGATAAAAATGATCGTATAATTATGGCATGATTAATACTCCCATTAAACCCTAAAAATCCAAGTCCTCCACCGTAACAAGCTCTCTTGTTTGGTTCTAGTTTGTCTATAAGCTCCAACGCTTTATACTTTGGAGCTCCGGACAAAGTACCAGCAGGAAAGCAATCCGCAAATACCTGATATCCTGATATTCCCTTTTTAATAAATCCCCTCACTTTGGATACAAGATGAATTACATGACTAAAATATTGCACTTCTTTGTAGGATACCACCTTTACCTCTCTACAATTTTTACTTAAATCATTGCGGGCGAGATCTACAAGCATGACATGCTCTGCATTTTCTTTAGGATCTGCTTTTAACTGTTTGGCTAAAGATGCGTCTTTTTCCTCGACACCCGTTCTTTTAAATGTACCTGCGATTGGATGTACTTCTGCAAACCCATTATCCACTTTAATCTGAGCTTCTGGAGAAGAGCCCATAATTTTATATGTTCCATAATCAAAATAAAACAAATATGGGCTGGGGTTTATTGAACGCAGACTTCTATATACATTAAAATCATCTCCTTCAAATTTTTGTGAAAATCGTCTTGACAACACCAATTGAAACACATTTCCATTCTGACATTCTATTTTGGCCTTTCTAACGTTAGCTATAAACTCTTCATCGGTCAAGTTACTCGATTCAACATCAAACTTACGAAATGGGAAGGTTTGAATATCATTATATTGAAGTATGGATTCGATTTTGGAAAGTTGCGATTCCTCTTCGAGAGGACAATATTCTTTAATTACCAAAGTATTTCTGAAGTGATTAAATTGAATTACAAAACGGTAAAAATCATATCTTAAAATTGGCGTTCTAGAATCATATTCGTCTGTAACATACTTGTGGTTTTCAAAAAAACGAGTAGCATCAAAACTGGTAAACCCGAAAAGACCGGCTGATGGATCATTGGTAATATTCTGAAAAGAATTCAAGTAGTTTTCCATAGCTGAAATAATATCAGAATGCTTACTAGTTTTATCATCAATGAAGAATCCATTCTTATTAAGTTCTATATAGCTAAGAGAATCAAAACAAATAAAAGAGTGACTATTTTCATTGGATGAATAGTCCGAACTTTCTAACAGCAAGACCTGACTAAAGTGTTTTCGTATTTTCAGATAACTTGATAATGGTGTAACTAAATCCGCCATTAATGAAGTCTGATATATTCTGTAATTTCTCATTGTGCTCTTTTCCTATAATTAAAAAAGGCCTGTCGGAATCCGACAAGCCTTCATATATATTATCACAAATGTAGTGCTATTGATTCCTATTCATTAAATCAATATTAAGCCACCAAATATTTGTATTAAATCGTTTCATGTGACAAATATGAGCAATTAAAATTTAGCTTTCAAGTATAATTACGAATTTATTTATTGTACAATAAGTTGTTGAGATGAAGACTTGTCTCCTTGTTTTATATAAATAAAGTAATTCCCAGGAAAGAAACCAAGTTTATCTAATTCAATTTTATTTGTTGTAGTTTCTTCTTTATGCACCAATTGCCCATTTGAGGAAATTACTTCTACACTGCTAATTTCATTGTTTGGATTCTCAAACTTGATAACAGCATAGTTGCTCATAGGGTTAGGCATAACTAGTAAACCTTCAAGCTCTTCCTCTTCGATAAGATTTGAAGAATTCTCAAAAGGATCCGACCATTTTTCATTAGTTAAAAACGATTCATCTGTTAGTGTTTTCATAAATGCAACTAAAGCAGATTTTTCCCTACTCGTAAATTTAAATCCGTTTTCCGGAATAAAAAACGGCGGCCATTCAATAAATTCTACTCCCTCGCTGTAAAAATCTACTACATCTTCCAACGTCTCAAATCTGCCATCATGCATATAAGGAGCTGTTTTGTCGATATTTCTAAGCGTTGGGATTTTAAATAAATGGTTTAAGGAATTATTCCACTCCCCTGCACCTAGATCATCATTGTTTGGATCAATAGGAAGACCATTTGTAAAGAAAAAGGGAAATTCGAAAAGCAAATCTGATGCAACAAAACTTCCTGGGTCATTGGGATCTATACCCAAGAAGCCTAATCCAATACTACCCTCCTGATGGCAGTTTGCACAAGTAAATGTAAAAAGCTC
The DNA here is from genome assembly GCA_020627985.1 of Saprospiraceae bacterium. Classification (GTDB taxonomy): domain Bacteria; phylum Bacteroidota; class Bacteroidia; order Chitinophagales; family Saprospiraceae; genus JAHDCE01. Next base: position 809 of record JAHDFV010000386.1, on the reverse strand, counting down.
TTTCCCCTCTAACTCAAGATCAGTAAAATTTGGAAAGCCTTGAGAAGCTTCCTGATCAAACTTAGAATTAAACGTATTCATTGAACTTATGAAATGTACCAAAGCATCCACAATTCTAGATTCCGTTATTTCTTCATCACCAAATGCATTTTTAAAAAGTGCTGGATAGTAAGTGGTTGCATTCAATTTAATGCGAACATCATCGATATCAGCACCAATCTCATTTTCATCTTTTAATGGTAGAATTATCATTTCATGTAAATCCGTCTGGCTCATATCCCAAAAGAAGAATCCATTACTCGTCCACCCTATATCATTTAATTGCATGGAATTACGTCTTGTATCTTTAGATACACCTTCAGAAAAAACTTTATTTTCCGCAAAAGATTCTGCTTGGTTATGACAAGAGGCACATGATATATTTTCTAATGCCGATAATTTTTCATCATAAAATAACACCCTTCCCAGCGTAGCAATGTCATCTTCAATAAAATCGAATGCCGAAGTATCTATATGTCCAGACTCATATCCTACCGGTATTGTATCCTCGATGATATGGCTTGGAAAATCAACATCTCCATAGTTAAAACTTACAACAGGTAATACGGGATCATCTCCGTTGAACATAAATACAAAATTTTTGGTCTCTGAATTAGAGGTGAAATTTGAAAACAGAATGACACTTAAGGCGATAAGACTAATGTAAAGTAGTTGCTTTTTCATGGAAATAAGTTTTTGTTTGTTCAGTAAAAATCACTAATGGAGAAAATTAATATTTCTCAACTACACTATAATATATATACTTTATT
>JAHDFV010000385.1 GCA_020627985.1 Saprospiraceae bacterium | reverse complement strand
CTCCTAATATGTTGTTCCCTGGTTTGTAAAGCCATTCGTAATGCTCTATTCTCATGACGATCAATCGACACACCAATAATTCTTCCTGGAATTTGTCTTTTGTAATCTTCTTTGGTTGCAAAATATGCAGCATGAGGTCCACCAAATCCCATTGGAATTCCTAGACGTTGTGTATTTCCAACTACTGCATCCGCACCCCATTCTCCTGGAGGAGTTAAAATAGCTAGAGAAAGAATATCTGCTGCAACAGTTATATAAATAGATTGATCTTTTGCTTTTTGGCTTAAAGTTGAGTAATCTTCTACTCCTCCTTCTTCATTTGGATATTGTAATAATATCCCAAATACGGAATCATCTAATACAAATTCTTTCCAATCTTGGACGACAACTTCAATTCCTAAAGGTTCTGATCTGGTTGTTAAAATATCTATAGTATGCTGATGTGTTTTATTTGAAACTAAAAATCGATTGATCGCTTCCCCTTTATTCCTTTTGTTTTTAAGGTCAAAGAACATCGTCATGGCTTCAGCAGCAGCAGTTCCTTCATCTAATAAAGATGCATTGGCAACAGGCAAAGCAGTTAAATCAGAAACCATAGTTTGGAAATTCAAAAGAGCTTCTAATCTTCCCTGAGAAATTTCTGCTTGATATGGAGTATATTGAGTATACCAACCTGGATTCTCAAATATATTTCTTAAAATAACTGATGGCGTTATCGTACCGTAATAACCCATTCCTAAATAGGATCTATAAATTTTATTTAGACGAGAAACCTCTTTTAACTCTCTTAAAAACTCATATTCAGTTTGAGCAGTTGGAAGGTCAAGTTTTTGACTCAGTCTAATATGTTGGGGAACGGTTTCGTCCATCAATTGATCTAAGGAGTCTACTCCTATTACAGAGAGCATTTCTTTCTCTTCTTGAGGAGAAATTCCTATATGTCTTTGCTCAAAATTATCATACTGTTTCATTCGACAGAACGCATTAAATTATGGTAAACTTAATAAATAGCCCTACAGTAAAATATAAAGCTAAATTAGGAATGCGAAACTCAATATAAATGTTTACTTAAAATGAATTTCAGTGCAAAAGTACGAATAGGAAATTGCTTATTTGATCTTAATTTCTAAATAATTGATAGGATGTTGAATAAATGTTAGTATAGCTCAAATTTTCTTTATTTATATCACTGCAATGTCCTAGTGATTGATTTGTCTAAAATAAAATAACAAAGGGTTTGGGTCAAAACATTATCTTAGCGCCAAATCTGAATTTTTCCAAAAGAATATTCGAATATGATAGACCCAATTAAGGATTTAGTTGCTGTAGCAGAGTCATATGCTAGTCAATATATTGAAGAGAACATGTCTAAAAAGTATGTGTACCATGATTTGGAGCACACTCAAAATGTTGTTCGTTCATGCAAAGAGTTGGGGGAAAAATATTTTTTGAATGAAAAAGATATGCAATTGCTGTTGGTTGCTGCATGGTTTCATGATTTAGGTTATGTAGAAGGACCTGAAGATCATGAAGAAAGAGGAGCAGAGAAAGCTTCTGTCTTTTTAAAGGATAGAGGTTTTAGTGATGAAGATATTTTAAAAGTAAAAAATAGTATTGTAGCAACGAAAATGCCTCAAAGTCCTGTAGATCTACTAGGGAAAATTATTTGTGATTCCGATTTAAATCATTTAGGTAAAGATAATTATTGGGACCGTTGTGTAAAAGTGAGGCAAGAGCTTATGATGGCTAAAAATCGAATCATGCAGGAAGATGAATGGTTGGATTTTGAGCTGGGCTTTTTAGAGGCTCATAATTATCATACGGATATTGCTCAAGCGTCTTGGGGGGAGAAGAAGAAGGAGCATATCAAACAACTGTATAAACTTAAAAAGAAATTATTCCCAACGGAAGAAGATTTATTAAATCGCAAGAAAAAGAAAAAGAAAAGAATTGCTCCAACGGGTTCTAATGTTCAAATTAAACAAATGAACTTAGGTCGAGGAGTTGAAACGATGTATAGAGCAACTTATAGAACGCATGTGAATTTATCAGCGATGGCAGATAATAAAGCGAATATTATGTTGTCGATTAATGCGATTATAGTTTCAATTGTGGTTTCAACTTTAGTGCCTCAATTTGATGATCAACCTCATTTATTAATCCCTACCTTATTGTTGTTGGGGACTTGTTTGATGGCTATAGTTTATGCAACATTATCTACCAAACCTAAAGTAACAGAAGGAAGGTTTTCTAGGGAAGATATAGAACAGAAAAAATCAAATCTTTTATTTTTCGGTAATTTCTATAATATGGATCTAGAAGATTTTCATTGGGGAATGAGGGAGATGATTAAAGATGAGGATTTTTTATATAGTTCAATGACACAAGATATATATTGGTTAGGAAAAGTATTGGCAAAAAAATATCAGTTATTAAGTGTATGTTATAATGTATTTATGTACGGTTTAATCTTGTCAGTTATAGCTTTTGGTATTTCATATGCTTTTGCATAAACTAATTTTGGCATTGTAGTATAAGCCATTTTTTACCTGTTAATGGTGTCGTTTTTTCAATGGAATGAATTAATTGATTTTTATTGGAATCGGTATTTATTATTTTAATTAAGCACTTCGTGAAATTTAAATATGTGGATTTTACATTTTCTGCTATTAATTTATTTCTTCTTAAATATGTTTGAAAAGAAGCAAGGAAAAATTCTAAAGTATCAATTTCATTCGTTTCGTAATATATCTTAGATATTAAGAATTTCGAATCTAAAATGTAGTAAATGTCATTAAATCCTACTTGATTTAATTTTTGCAAAGACTTTCCATATTCGCCTAAATGATAATGCAATTCAGCTGTATTGTAATGAAGAGCATCTTCTTGAAATTCTTTTTTTAATTTAGTGTGGTTATTAAGTATAAATGATTCAGTTTCAGTTAGTTTTTTTAACATAAAACCTATACGAATAACATTTTTAAATGTCCAAGGAGATAAATTACCATTCTCTAAAAGAAGCTCAGATTTAATTCCGTCTTGATATGTGTTATATAGTTCACTTAAATAAAATTCGGAATTGTTTTTTCTAAATTGACGGATACAGAAATTAATAATAAATTGATATAATACTTTTAACTCTGATGGATCAAAATAATTATAATATTCTTTTAATAACGATTTTATTTTTTTAAAAATTATTAATTTTTCTTCTGTTAATAAAAGATATAAATTATAATATAGAAATATTGCGGGATGTTCTTCGTGATTTTCTTGATTTAAATAATC
>JAHDFV010000039.1 GCA_020627985.1 Saprospiraceae bacterium | reverse complement strand
ACAGCCTCTTCTTTTGTTAAAGCAAGAATCTTACTTAAAAGACTAATAATTATTCATAATAATTTCTACTCTTCTAGCAAAAGGATCATTATTCGTACTTGCAGGAGCTACACCTTGAGAATCCACTAAAATACGAGAAGAAGCAATTCCTCTTTGTATCATATATGCAGAAACTGCAGCAGATCGCTTTTGAGATAATCTCAAATTAGCTTGAGCATTACCTGATTTGTCAGTGTAACCTGTAACTCTTGCTTTGATTTCAGGATATTCAGTCATGATGTTAATTGCTCGATCCAATTGATTATAAAATTCTGCTTTTATATTTGATTTACCTGTATCAAAATATACATTTGTTGCTCCTAAGAGAGCAATCGCTTCGCTTGAAGAAGGTTTAGTATAAATTACTTGTGAACGGATTGGTGCAGGCGTTGAAATCACTACTGGTGCAGGAGCAGGTTTGGGAGCTGGAGTTGTTTTAATAATAGTTGTCGTAACAGGTTGAGGAGCAGGTCTATTCTTTAAGGTAGTTAACTCCTTTTGAGTATCATTCAATTGAATATTTAATTGATCCATTTTACGTTCTAAATTAGAAATAAATTCTAATGTTTTAGCATCAGAATTACCAGTTGTTTGAACTGTATTCATTTTGCGTTCTAATGCTTCTAATTTATTATTTAAAGATTGAATCTCTCCATCCTTACGATTTGAAGCAGCAGCACTTACGACTTCTAATCGTTTGAGCTCTCTTTCTAATTTGTCGATTTGAGATTTATAATATTGTTCTAACTCAGGATTAGAATTATCAATAACAATGGTTTCCTTTTTCGTCTTTGGCTTTTTAGGCTTTTTGACATAATTCACTCTACTTGGATTATTCACAACATCAGGACGGTTTGCTTTTCTTACTTTTTTACGAAGTTTTCGCATATCCTTTTCTAAGTCCTCAATTCTCTTTTCGTTTTCTTTTCGAATTAAATCATATTCCATTTTTGAGATTGTTTCTGTATTGGATTTTTCCAAGTAAATAATCTCAGTACGGATATCCGATAAAACCTGCCCCATGGATTGTGTGGCATATTGAATATCTTGATTTTCTGGTTTTGCATGTTCAGCATTTCCTTGAATGGCTAAACCATTGTTGTATTGTTCATAAGAACGATACTCATTACTTAACTCATCTAATTTTTCATAAATGGCGTCAATATCTGCTTCGCTTTTATCTTCCTTCGCTTTCATTTCATTAATCTCATTTCGTAATGCGATCAATTCGAAGTTAGAAGTTTGAATGTCAGAAAGAATGACTTCTTCTTTAGAAAGATCATCTTCAAGAATACCTACCGTTTCATTAAAAAAATCAGCATCAATTTCACTAGCGTTGACATTCTCAATCGTTTCTAAAGTAAAAACAGGTTCTTCTGGCACAGGTTCAATGACGATATCGTCTTCGCTTACAAAGAATATTTCCTCTTTTTTTGTTTCAGGATCAAAAATAACAACGGTATCTAATTCTTCTTCGTTCAGAACGAAAGCTTCTATAGGCTCATTTTCCAATGGAATAATTAAACCAGATCTGTCATCCTTTAAAAAGACAGTATCTACTTCATATTCTATGATGGTTTTATTTTCAATGATTTCTCGAATCGTATCTGTTCGAATGATAACATTCTCCTTAATTAAGGTACCTCTTTCATAGATGGTATCTCGGATAATTTTATTTTCTCCTTGTATAATAGTATCTACATTAATCTGATTTACAGTAACATTATCAATCACAAAAGTTTGGTTCTTTAGGGTATCAGTTTGATTAATGATAACAGTATCTCGGATTGTGATATAGACTGGTTCAGAATACAATTCAAAAGTATCTTGCTCTTCAAAGTATAAATCCGAATAATCTTGAAATGGATCTATTCGAGGTACTTCAGGTTCTACAATAGTAGGTGTAATAATAGTTACAGGTTCATTCGTCTCTTCAGGTAAAACTGGAACAGGAACACTTGGGAGTGAAGGAGTAACTGGTGGTGTTACTTTCATTGCTGGTTCGGCATCTCCGATATAAAATACTGGCGCATTAAATGCTTTTTTCTTATAGCCAAAATTATAACCTATACCAATATTAAAAACACCGTAGATGTCTTTTAAATTATTGTTGCCTCTTTCATTTCGAATGATGCCAGACGGATTTCCAGCATATGCTTGAGCTGGAGAATCATAATCATAAATATAATTTCCAGAAACATCATCGATATAATCACTGAAGGTATAATGGAGTAATGTTTCTAGATTTACATTAAAACGATTTCCAACTCTGAATTTAAAACCAAGTACAACAGGTACAGTTAAAGAATTGTTACTATAATCTACTCCTTCGGTTTGTAAATCTCTTAATTCAGTTTCGTATTTACCATCTTGTTCAATGATATTAGCAGAAGCGGCAAGCGGATCATTTTCATCTATATCTCTTATGGTATTATCTGACCAGTAATAATAACGGCTACCATTATCCTGGTATAAATCTCCTTTTGCCTTGAAATTTAAATAGCCTAATCCTACACCAATATAAGGGGCAAATAAACTTTTTTCGCCAAAGAATTTACCATTGTCAAAATGATAAATAAATAGGGCATCAACATCTTGAAATGTAGTCCTAAAATTTAAAGCTTTAATATATTTTTCTGTATCTTCTGTAAAAGCATCGCCGTTCCATTTTGTGGCTCTGCTGTTTCCTTCAAAAGCACCTCGTGTGGACATAAAACGGAATCCCCAAGCTTTGTTCATGCTATATTCCAAGCTTAAGCCATAAGATAATGTTTCTGTTTTGTCCCAGAATTTAAAATGAGTCGTTTGAGGGTCTAAGAATCGGCTTGAACTCAAGTCTCCATAATAAGTACTTGGGCCTCCATGAATACCAATTCTCCATTTATATAAATCTTGTTGTGCAGATGTATTTAAATAAATAGCACAACAAAATATGATAAAGGCAATCCTTTTCATAATTTTTGATTTTAGTGATAAATGGATGAATGATTAGATTCATCCTATTTCTAAAATGGGTGTGAATTATTTATTGTTGTTCAAATTGAACCACACATTTAATTCTGCACTAATTCCAACGAATGGTCGAATGGCTACTTTTTCTTTGAAAGCTGTACCTGCATCAGAATCATCTTCAAGGAAGGCAACTCCCGCTTGTACTCTAAAGAATCCAAAAGGACGATATCCTAAACTGACATAAGTAGGAATATTGAATAAAGGACCTGAAATCTTATTGCCATCTTGATCTTCGAAATTAGAAAGGAAGGCTCCAAAAGAAATAGAAGTATTACTTAAAAATTTATTTTTGCTTCTTTTAGCTAAAGGAACAGACAAACCAACATACATTTTAGAATCATAATCAAATTCATCAGGATTGGTATTAAATGCTACACCTCCATAACCAAAATGAGGAGCCAAGAAATAAGCATCTCTAATGGTTTCTGTTGGGTAATTGTCAATGTATTTATCATCTAATAAAACATAAATTTCGGCATTCAAATATGGAGCAGCTTCTTTATGTAAGATGAATTTTAATTCTTTAATTAATTTAGATCTTAAACCCATTCTAGCGCCAGAGCTATCAGTATCCATTTCCATTTTCTCGGCTTTTTTCAGTTTAACGCCTTGGATTTGCTCTAATTTTAATTTTACCATATCGGAGTAACCAGGGAAGGTTGCTTGAGTTCTAGAACGGTACAATGACATGCCTCTTTCTACGATTTCGTTTAAATCATTAATGACTTGACGATCGTTTTGAAGTAATTTCATCTTCTTGTTAGAGAAATTAAAGGATTGGTCAACGTAAGCATCTAAAGTTCCATAAATGTCTCTTGAAAGGCTCGCTCTTTCTTTTTCAGTAATTGTTCTAAAGAAGTTGATTAGAATATCATAATCTTTGCCTTCTTTCAGTTTATAATTTACGGGTAAATTAAAAGCAGGAGCAGAATTGTTGAAATCTCTTTTCCAGAAATTTTTGATCAATGCTTTACGGTTATCTTTACCTTTAGCATTAAATAATTGAATTTCAACATAATTTACATCTGGTCTTATTGTACCATTGATGATGAAATATTTTTCAGCAGGTAAGGGTTGATTTTCACCAAAGTATGATTTTTCATAATTTAATAATACAGTTTCATATTGTGCATTCATACTTACAATGCTACAAATGATAAAGGTGATAATAAGTGAAATGATTCTCATGGTTTCGATTTTTAATGAATCAATAAATTCTTGTTGTTTTGATTTGGAATTGTTAACACGAAAATTTAGACTCAAATGCTGCTACGTCGTTACTTTTTCACATTTCTTTAAAATATCGATTTTGGGTTTTAAGAAAAAAGCGCAGTTATTTTTTGTGAAATGGATGAGTTGAGAAATTAAAATTTGTAATCATATGAAAATAGTTTTTGAGACCAATCGGTTTTATTTAAGAGAATCTACCAAAGATGACGCTGAATTAGGATACCTTTTAAATTTAGATCCAGCTGTAATAAAATTTACTGGAGATCCGCCTTTTGCTTCAATAGATGCTGCTCGATCTTTTTTAGCATCTTATGATGCCTTTGCGAAATATGGTATGGGGAGGTGGTATATCTTTTATAAAAAAACGCATGAGTTTGTAGGATGGTGTGGTTTGAAGTATCATCCTGATACACAGGAAGTAGATTTGGGATATCGACTGTTGAAGAAATATTGGGATCAAGGAATTGCTACTGAAACGTCTTTGGCCTGTATTCGATATGGGTTTGAAGTATTAGGAGTAAAAGAAATTATTAGTAGGGCAGATAAAGAGAATGTAGCTTCTATACGAGTCATGGAAAAAATAGGGATGAAATTTGATCGAAAAATTGATTTTGATAATAAAATAGGAGTACAGTATGTTATTCATAAAAAATAGGGGATTCTGATTATCTTTAAAAACTAAATGAAAACCATCGGATGAATATATCTTCTAAATTGCCTCAAGTTGGGACAACTATTTTTACTGTCATGTCTAAATTGGCTCAAGAATCAGGTGCGATTAACCTTTCGCAAGGCTTTCCTAATTTTGATTGTGATAAAGAATTGAAAAAGTTGGTTAATCAATACATGAGAAAGGGTTTAAACCAATATGCACCCATGGCAGGTGTACCTGAACTAAGAAAAGCTATTTCTAGTAAATTATCTACATCTTATAATATTGAAGTAGAATCAAATGACGTTGCGATTACAGCTGGAGGTACACAAGCTCTATATAATGCAATTACGGCATTGATTCGCCCAAGTGATGAAGTAATTATTATTGAGCCTGCTTATGATAGTTATAAGCCAGTAATTCAATTGTGTGGCGGTATTGCTAGGTCCTATGAAATAGAAGGACCCGATTATAAAATAGATTGGAATTCCCTTTCAAGATTGGTTACGGCTAAGACCAAAATGATTATCATTAATAATCCTCATAATCCTATTGGAAAAATTCTCCAAGAGTCAGATTTAGTAGAATTACAGCGTATTGTTTCTGGAACGGATATCATTGTTTTAAGTGATGAAGTGTATGAACATATCGTTTTTGATGAGGCAGAGCATTGGAGTGTTCTTCGGTTTCCAGAATTAAGAAATAGAAGTATTGTTGTTTATTCATTTGGGAAGACATTCCATATAACGGGCTGGAAAATGGGTTATGCAGTAGCTCCCCCTCATTTGATGAAGGAATTTCTTAAAGTACACCAGTTTAATGTGTTTTCTGTCAACACGCCTGCCCAATATGCTTTAGCCGATTATTTACAAGAAGAGGAGCATTATTTAAGTTTAGGTCGCTTTTTTCAAGAAAAGAGAGATTTATTTCAAGATGTAATGAAGAAATCTAAACTCATTCCTATTTCTTCAGAAGGTACCTATTTTCAATTATATGATTATTCTGCGATCAGTGATGAACCTGATACAGAATTTGCTAAGCGGCTAACAACCGAATATGGCGTTGCAGCTATACCTGTGTCAGTTTTTTACTCTACAAAACGAGATGATAAAGTTATTCGTTTATGTTTTGCTAAAAAGGATACGACTTTAAAAAAAGCAGGTAAATTATTGTCTAAAATCTAAAGAGAATCCCTTCACGGAAAGATAATTTTTAAATTATTATTTCAAATTATTTGGAATAAACAAAAAAGTGCAGTTATATTTGTAGTGTACTAGTAAAGTAATACACTAAATCAGTTGATATGATTGAATTAAAAGACATTTCGTTTTACTACAAAAAGAATAAACCCTTATTTCAAGATTTAAACTTGAAATTAGAAAATGGGCATATCTATGGTTTTTTAGGTAAAAACGGAGCAGGCAAAACGACCATCATGAAGATATTATCTGGCCTGCTTTTTCCACAAGCAGGGAATTGTAATGTATTAGGATTTAATCCTAAATATAGACAGGCTTCCTTTTTAAGTGATGTTTTTTATGTAGCGGAAGAATTATATACCCCTTCAATTACGATATCAAATTATATAAAAAGATATGCGCCATTTTATCCAAATTTCGATCAAAATAAATTTGATCAATATATTAAAGAATTTAATGTAGAAAAAAATTCGTTATTAACGGGGTTATCCTATGGGCAAAAGAAAAAAGTCATTTTAAGTTTTGGTCTTGCCACTCAATGTAAATTATTAATAATGGATGAACCTACGAATGGTTTGGACATTCCTTCTAAGGCTCAGTTTAGAAAAATTTTAGCAGGTTCGATAACCAAAGAGCAGACATTTATTCTTTCTACGCATCAAGTAAAAGATTTAACCAATTTAATTGACAACATCATTATACTGGATCAAAGTAAAATTATTTTTCATGAAAATATTTCTAGGATCTCTGAAAAAATGTACTTCGGTTTTAGTCAAGGGTTGACGAGTCCTGAAAATGTTTTTTATTCCGAAAGATGCCCAGGCGGATATATGATTGTAAAAGAAAATAATGGTGAGGTAGAATCTGAGGTAGAAATTGAAACATTATTTAATGCAGTAATTCAAAATCAAGCAAAGGTTCAATCCTTATTTAAAAAGAACTAAGAAATGAAGAAATTAGAATTTAATATGAATAGAATAGGACACTTGATAAAGAATGATATTCAGAAAAACAAAAAATCGTTTTTGTTTATGCTTTTAGGTTCTTTTATCCTAATTAGTTTGTTCGCCTTTATGTTAGTAATTACAGGAGAGCCGCATTTTGTAAGGGAAGAAATGCATATGACTTTTTTTCCTTTCATACTTTTTTTATTAGGATTTATTTTAACAAGTATGTCTTTTAGAGAATTAAATGAGACAGGAGAAAGAATGTTTTATTTGAATTTACCCGCATCCCATTTAGAGAAATTTATAAGTAAGGTGGTGATTAGTTTTTTTATTGTACCTATAATTTTATACTGTTCTTATTTTTTCTTTGCTCTAATTTTTAACATTGTACTAAGTTGGAACACAGATGAAGCAATTGTTTCTTTTTCTGTTTTTAAATCTCCTACTCCTTATGTTCCAAAACCCATACAGTTACTACCCATTTTTTTAGCAACGAATACGGTTGCTTTTTTAGGAGCAATCATGTTTCGGACATTAGAATTTTTTAAAACACTGGTGGGATTAATGGTGCTTTATTTTTCTATATTTTTCATTTTTAGTTTAGCTATGTTTTTATTCGTGCCTGATTTCTTTAATTCATTTTTTATGGGAACAGAATTAAAACAACATCCATCTGATTCTTTTTGGGAATTCTTTAATGGTGGATTTAAAAATCTAGCTTTTATAGTTTTGTTTTTAATTCTACCTCTTTTATTGTTGGTAGCCAGTTATTTTAAATTAACAGAAAAAGAGGTGTAAGATGGAGTTTAAAAAGAATCATACCATTTATTTACAGATCGCAGATTTTATTTGTGAAAATATTTTATCTGGTAAATTAAATGAAGGAGAACGATTAGAGTCTGTTAGGGAAATGGCAACTCAAGTTCAAGTAAATCCTAATACAGTTATGAGAACATTTTCCTATTTACAAGAAAAAGAAATAATATTTAATAAAAGAGGTGTAGGGAATTTTGTATCTGAAGACGCGCTCAAAAAAATAAAATTAATGAAAAAGGAAGAGTTTGTTAGAAATTATTTGCCAGATTTATTTAAAATGATGGATTTGTTAGAAGTTGATTTTAAGGAGTTGAAAGAGATTTATTTGAAAAATAAAAAACAATGATTATGAAAACGAGTAATAAGATTTTATTTTCATTATACGGTTTTGCCATTTTGTGTATATTTTCTTTTTTTATTTTCATGAGAAGTACTTATGTTCCTTATGAAAATACTCTCAAAGGACAAGAGAAAGTATACGAATTCGATAAATTGGACAAAATATATTGTGATCGAAATTTTTATTATGATATTAAAATTACTAAGAACCCTTATGTTAAAATCATCAATGATCTAAAAACAATTGAATTGATAGATGTAAAGGTAACAGATGGTTTATTGAAGGTCAATTCTACAAAATTAGAAAATCAAACTGGAAGAATTAAAGTTGAAGTAGGAATGTCTGATTTGAAAAAGATAAAAATAAACAGTTTATCGAAAATTAGTTGCGAATCAACAATTCAAATAGATTCAGTTTACTTGGATTTAAATGGAGGTGCTGTTGCAGATTTAAATTTAAATACAAAATTGTTGTCCATTAAATCGAATGGTAATGCATTTATAAAACTCCAAGGAAGTACGAATAATTTAAATCTTGATTGTAATGGTGTTTCTAAAATTTCAGGAGATCAATTCGTAATCAATCAAGCGAAAGTTTTAATACAAGGTTTAAGTAAAACGGAGCTGAATGTACAAGAGAAAATTGAGGGAACCGTTCATATGGGGTCGAAATTAATTTTGTCGAAAGAAGTAGATGAATCTGATTTAATTCGATTATAATCGATTGAATTAATGTATTATTATAAATTAGAATGAATATCACGTTCTTTTTTGTAACTTAATTTCAAATGTACTCGTCTTAATAACATTGCTTTTAAAATGTAGCATCATGAAGAAAAATTTATACTTTTTTTTAATTTTAATACCTGCTTTATTATTTAGCCAAGAAATAGATAAAGAAAAATTAGATTTGTTTTTTAATACACTAGATGAAAATAATAAATTCATGGGGAGTGTTGCTTTATCCCATAAAGGTGAGGTCGTTTACGAAAGAACTGTCGGTTATGATGATATAGAAACTCAAGAAAAATCTACAGTAGAATCTAAATATAGAATAGGATCCATATCCAAAACATTTACTGCTTCTTTAATTTTAAAAGCGGTGGAAGAAAAAAAATTAAAATTAGATAAATCGATTAAAAAATATTTCCCTAAAATAAAATTTGTAGAAGATATTACCATTGATCATTTATTAAATCATAGAAGTGGAATTCATAGCTTTACCAGTAATGAAGATTATCTAGACTGGTGTGTAGATCCTAAAAGCAGAAAAGAATTATTAAAAATAATTGTAGATGGAGGTAGTGATTTTATTCCTGATAGTAAAGCGGAGTATAGTAATTCTAATTATGTTTTATTAACCATGATTTTAGAAAAAATCTATAAAAAATCGTTTGCTGAAATCCTAGAAGAAAAAATCATAAAACCATTGGATTTGAAGAATACTTACTTAGGGAAAAAAATAGAAATAGAAAATAATGAATGTCATTCCTATGTTTATTCAACTGCATGGGAAAAAGAAAATGAAACAGATATGTCTGTACCTTTAGGAGCAGGAGCCATTGTTTCTAATCCGAGAGATTTAAATGTATTTTTTAAAGCTTTATTTGAAGAGAAAATAATTAATGCAAAAAGTTTGTCCTTAATGACAAATCTTGAAGACTCTTATGGTCGAGGAATTTTTGAAATACCATATGGAGAAAAAAAGAGTTATGGTCATACAGGAGGAATAGATGGATTTGCATCTTTTTCTTCTTATTTTAAAAATGAAAAATTAGCGATTTCATTAACATCTAATGGAGGAACATATAGCAAGAATAAAATTGTTTTAGCGATGCTAAGTGCATTTTTTAATGATCCATATGAAATCCCAAATTTTGAAATCATAGAAGTTTCTGAAAAAGATTTAGAACCTCTATTAGGATTTTATGCGAGTGAACAAATGCCTTTACAAATTACGATTACAGAAAAAGATCAAACACTTTTTGCTCAAGCAACAGGGCAGTCTTCTTTTCCTTTAGATGCGCGATCTAAAACCTTGTTTGTTTTTGAACAAGCAGGCATAGTATTAGAATTTTATCCAGAAGAAGACAAAATGATTTTGAAACAAGGAGGCGCAACGTTTTTATATAAGAAACAAAAATAAAATACTTTCATACCGTATTGAAAAAGCTGATACAGATTTATTTCTGTTCAGCTTTTTTTATTATTGAAGCAATTTTTTGTTCTAATAAAGGAAGAATATCTTCTTTAAACCAAGGATTCTTTTTCTGCCATATATTATTTCTTGGACTAGGGTGTGGTAAAGGGAAATAGAGTGGAAAATATTCATAGGCTGCTTGTACAGTTGTCGTTAAATTCTTTTTCTTTTCTTTTTTTAAATAATATTTTTGAGCATAATTACCGATCAATAATATTAATTCAATATTAGGCATCTCAGCAATCATTTTTTCATGCCATAAAGGAGCACACTCTTTTCTGGGAGGCAAATCTCCAGACTTACCTGTGCCTGGATAACAAAAGCCCATGGGCATAATAGAAATAATAGATTCATCATAAAACAAATCTGAATCTATTCCCATCCAAGCACGAAGATTTTTCCCGCTTGCATCATCCCAAGGAATTCCTGAAGCATGTACCCTGCTCCCTGGTGCCTGACCAATAATTAAAATTTTGCTTGTAGAAGAACCCGTAGCAATCGGTCTACAACCAAAAGGAAGATCATCTTTACAAGTGGTACATTTTTTTATTTCTGCTAATAATATATCCATGAATTAATATTCATATTTAGGAATCCATTTATTATCTCCTTTTGGAAATAAATCAAAAAAGTGCCAAACAGGATTGTAATAATCTCCTGGTCCAAAAAAGTCATGAGCAGCTCTATATATTTTTCCCTCTTTTTTAATTAAAGAAGAAACACCAGGCATAAAAGAAGATTTTCCATCTACTCTTTTTTCATAACCTAAGTCAAAGCCAAAATCAGTTCCATGAAAACTGACATAATTATAATTCCAATTTCTTTTTTCGGCAAATTCCCGCATGATATTGTATTCATTGGGTGTTGTTAAAACCCAAGGCATACGATCGGATATAATTTCGGAATATCCTCTAAAGCCATCCGCCCACATGGTACAATATCTGCATTCTTTTCCCATGTTATGAATGACTAATAATTCATCTGCTTCACCAAATAATTCTAAGAGAGAAATGGATTTACCATCTTTGTCCTTAAAAGAATAATCTTTAATTTCCTCTAAAGGGTGTTCTTTTTGAAGCGAAAGAATTTCTTTTCTTTTCTCTTCAATTTCTTTTCGAAGTTGATTAATTTTTTCATTCATGATATTAGAATTTGAATCAAGTTACATTAAAATCAATTCAATAGTAAAAATAGTGTACTTAAAAAAGAAAGAGTCATTAGATCCAATCTAACGACTCTTTAGAATATTATTTTTAGAATTGAATCTATCCCATTTCACTTACCGACATCATTTTATCTTCTACTAAATGAACAAGTTCTGTATAGTGAGGCATTCTTTTCGTTCTTCGATCTCTTTCTAATGGTAAATCAATGTGAACATGTTCTACAAATCTTGAAGGAGCAGATTTCATAATATAAATATCATCCGCCATATAGACAGCTTCAGGAATATCATGCGTTACAAACATTATTGTAGGATGATATTCAGACCATATATCCAATAATAAATCTTGCATGCTTAGCCTTGTTTTAATATCTAGAGCACCAAAGGGTTCATCCATTAATAAGATTTCAGGATTCGCTAATAAGCTTCTTGCAATTGCAACTCTTTGCAATTGACCACCAGAAAGGGTAGGGTATTGTGCATGCTTTTTCTCATGTCCTTCTAAACCTACTTTCTTGATCAATTCCATTGCTCGATCATCCCGTTCACTTTTCGCAACACCTTGGAATTTTAAACCCATACCTACATTATCTAAAACAGACATCCAAGGAAGCGATGAATATTGTTGGAAAACCATGCTCACTCTATTTTCAGGCGTAACATCTTTTTCTTTCACTTTTACAATCCCTTCTGTTGGGTTTTGTAATCCTGCAATGTATCGAAGTAAGGTAGATTTACCGCAGCCAGACATGCCTAAAACAACAACAAATTGTCCTTGTCCTGGTTTGTCTTCAATTAATAAACTGAGGTTTTTTATGATCCAAGTTTTGCCACCATCATAACTTTGACTAATGTCATTAAGGGAAACAATATTTGCTCTTTCTGTATCTTGAAAATCCATAGGATATTTTTCTTAGCGAATAATAAAAATTAAAAAGCTTTGTAGAATATAGTTTATTTATGACCTCTTTCGATATATTTATAAGGGAATAACCAACGGTCTAATAACCTTAAAATATAATCTTGTAGAATACCTATAATGATAATAATGATTAAAATCACAAAAGCATATTCTATATTGGATTGTCTTCTAAATCTGAAAATCATGCCACCCAATCCACCTGTATTGTTTACCATCTCTGCAACGGTAATATAGGTCCAAGAAATGGCAGTTAGTACTCGAATATCATCGGATAAACGAGAAACTACAGAAGGAATATATACACTTTTAATCGTGTCCCAAGTATTTGCACCTAAAGTGAATACCGTTTTTAAATAGACATCTTTTACTTCATCAATCCGCTGTACGACTACTGGGACTAAATAAACCATGATACCAAAGGCAAGAAATGCGACCTTCATTTGTGTCTCAATACCAAACCAAAGAATGAAAATATAGGTTACTGCAGCAAGAGGAATAAATCGAAAGGCATCAAATAATTGACCAAATAAACCTCGAACAAGAGGAATGAGTCCAAGGGCAAATCCCAAAGGCAAGGCAATAAGTAGGGCAACTAAATAACTGAGAATATTAACAAAGACTGATTTCCAAGTATTCCCTATTAAATCATATTTACTTAATAAGGTTGGAATTGCAGTAATAATACTTAGCGGTTTTGGTAATTTTTGATAAGTCTTAGATTTCGTTAATCCAAATTTTTCTAGTTCATCATTTGACATAGCCATTAATGCATCTAAATCTTCTCCTTTTAGCGAATCTGCATCAACAATGCCTTTAATTTTATAGGTCGTTATTACTTCAGGGGCAGCACTAGAATCCTGCGAAGGGATTGTACGGGTCATTGCTACTTTTAAAGTATCTGTTTTAATATACCTTGTATCTTCTACGATATGATTGGGATCATCATATTTAGCGTCTGTTATTCCTTGTATAGCAACCACTTCCGCTAATATTGCCCAAAGGGCAATAAAAATAATGAAGCCTAAAATACCAAAGACGATTTTTTGTTGTGAGGTTAATGGTCCTCCGAGTTTAAATAGGTTTTCGAACATATGATAATATGAATTTTCTATTTTTTGTAAATATAAGGAATCAGCATATGTTTTTACGATTTAATTGTAAGCATCCGTCTTTGAAAAAATGTTGTTGGTATAAATTAGAGATTATTATGAATTAGATATCTGCAAAAATATATTGGTGCGTACAAGTTCTGCCAACTCGTAGAGCTGTTTTTTTAGATGGTAAATTATCATAATGAATTGTTCCAAAAATCATTTCATTTGCTTCGGAAGAAAGTTGTTCAATTAAATGTCTTTGTAGAGCTGCCGCATAATTTTTTCCTCTAAAGGCTTCAAAAATAAATTCTTCATAAATAATATATCCTTCGAATAAATATTCTTGATCTTTCATGACTCCAATAATACCTAGCAATTCACCATCAAGGTGGGCTTCAAATAATAAATTAGCATCCTTGATTTCATTTAAAATTTCTTTAGATTCTAATTGGACTCGTTCTTCAAAGCCAGGAGTAGTATTTAGTAATGCTTCAAATGAGGTTTTATATTTTTCATACCAACCTAAATTGTTGGCTTTTTTAAAAGTAATTGCCTCGAAATATTTTGGTTTGTCTTCTTTTTTTATGTTTGAAATGAATTCTGCATAGTATCCTAAATCGGCATTAATAAAATTATTTTTTATTAATTCACTAGAATCTGAAGTAGCATTCCATCTCATTCTTTTCGGTTGAAAAATTTGATATTCTTTCTTTATAAATTGACCTAATTCTTTTATTAAAGCAGATTCAATAATTTCGAAATCTTTATGTAAAATAAAAACAGCAGGTTTATTTAAATCACCTCCAATAAAACGTATAGAAGTAATGATGTTTCCCCAAAGAGTATTTAATGAGCGGTATAAATAATTTTCAACTCTAGCATTTTTAATTTTACAATAATCGTAACTTGGTTTTGCGGTATCTAGATCAAAACTGTATTTCCAAGATTCACTTAAGGCTTTTTGAATAATGGTATCAATTTTTTGTTGTGTAAATTTTTGAAGTATAAAATCTGGAATTAATTCTAATTCACTATTATACCATTGTTTAATAAAATTTTCTTTGCTGATATTCATTTATATAATTTTAAACATTTTATTTATTTATTTCTTCCCATTCTTCTCTCAAAATACCATAACTAATAGAGTCAAAATAATTTCCATTAATAATTCTTGCTTTTCTGTATTCGGCTTCTTTTTTCATGCCTAGTTTTTCAGATAAATGAATCATGCCTAAATTTCCAGACCAAGTGCTCAAACCAATTCTTATGATTTCTTTTTGCTGAATAAAGATTTCATTGATCCAAAGTTTTAAAGCTTTTAATCCAATTCCCTTTCCCCAGTTTTTATCATCAAAAATGACAATTCCAATTTCTAACCAAAGTGTTTCTTTCGATTTCCAATACCAATTCACTTCACCAATTAATTCTTCATCTGAGTTGCTGATAATCATTCTGTTTCCTAAAGGATTAACCTTTCCATTCTTTAGATTTTCTTTTATGCGAATGATATTTTTTTCTATTTCTTTTTCAGTCGGTTTGCCAAAGTAAGGACCATTAAAATCATGATATTTATGAATGGGTGATTTCCAATATTTGTAAAGGGGGATATCGGCTTCTTTTAAATGACGTAATAAAATCTTCATACTTGAGTCTTCATTCTAGTTACGATTCTATAAAGCGAAATTTTACCAAATAAGTTCTTATTTTTAAAAGGATTTACAACTCCTCTAGAATGGAATTCCCTTTAGAAAGATCACCTGATGTCCATTGCCATTCTTCATGCAATCTTATTTTTCCATTCGATAATATTTCTGGAGTAGAAATACATGTTCCAGTCATTAATTCTCCTTGAATATTGACTTGATGATATCTCATATCAATTACACCTTCTTCATTTACTATTCCTAATAAATGTCCTTGCTTTATATTTTTACTTTTATAACTAGAACGAATAATATTTCCTTCTTGTAAATATTCGAAAATCGTATCAGATGAAGTTTCTGCATTTTCGGAATTGGAAATGGGAGAAAATCGTTTTAAATGATAATTCATTATAAATGCTTGATCGTAATTTTAGAAAGTGATGGTGTAATATAAATAAAAAAGCCCCGTTCAAAGAACGAGGCTCCTCAGTTTTATACAAAGGTGAATTGTATAAATGTTATATGTTTTTAATCAGCAACTAATTTAAAATCAGTACGACGATTTTTAGCTTTACAAGCTGTAGTAGAATTCGATTCACAACCAGGAACTGGTCGATCAGGTCCGTTACCAATAATGATAAATCGATTCCGATCCATTCTATGTTCTCTTTCTAAGTAATTTGCTACTGAACGAGCTCTTTTTAAAGATAAAGCTTGGTTAGAAGAACGAGAACCTACATTATCTGTATTTCCTTCAATTCTTACTCTCGCATTTGAGAACATTTTAGCTAAATCAGTAAATTGCATATCAATAATATACTTTGCATTTTCATCTAAAGTAGATGACCCTGTAGGGAAAGTAATACTCACTGCTTTAGAAGAAATGGCTTCTTTCGTTTTATCTTTATCTGTAACAACAGCGAATTTTTTACCGCCTTCAGGTAAATGATCTTTACCACTTAAATTAACACCGTTTACGATTGATTTATCAACAGCTAATCTATAATTTGGAGCTTTCCGTGTATCATCATAGCCCTCTTGAGTATATACTCTTTTCATTTTAGTATATAAATTCTCTCCTGTTACTCCTTTATAGTCAGGGTTTAAACCGAAGAAGTTCAGGTTATCTCCATGAGTCGTTAAACGTACATTATTAATGGCGTTATAACAGAAATCTTCAGGTTGATTTAAACCTGCAGCTAAAATTTTAGCTGCTTCTCTTTTCTTACTATCAGAATTATTTAATGCAGCTGCACCTTTCATCCAACCTTCATATAATTGCTGTAAACGTTTTTTGTTGTTAGCGATATAATCTTTTTTAGCATAGAAAACATCAGCGATAATGTGAGAAGCATTCTTTGAGTTTTGAAGAATTCTTGATCCTGGAACTGATTCAATACAATCTTGATCATCTGGACTCCAAACTACAGCAGCATCTACTTCACCAGCTTTGAAAGCAGCAGCAGCATCAATTGCTGAACCTAATGTAACGATGTTAACATCAGAAGTTTTTAAATTACCCGCATCTAATAACCAAATTAAGAAAGTATGAGATGGTGATAATTCACCAACAGCGATTTTCTTTCCTTTCAAATCAGCAACAGAACGAATTCCTCTTCTCGTAACAATGGCATCACCTCCTCTACTCCAATCTGCTTGGAAAACAACTTTAGGTTCACCAGCTAATAGCCCAGCTTCAGTTGGAAAAGCATCAATGGTTGCCCATAATAAATCAACTTGTCCAGCGGTAAATGCATCTCTAGATCCAACAAAATCATCTAATAAATGGAACTTCACTTTGAAGCCATAATCTTTATAAAAATTAGATTGTGTATTGGCATCAAAACCTTTATTCCAGTACTGACCAGCAGCATAACCACCCCAAGTTACCACTCCAATATCTACGACATCATCGTTGCTATTGTTGTTATAATTCGTTTTAGGTTGATTTGTTTTAGGTTGATTCGGATCAGTACCTGGGTCTGTACCGCCTCCACCAGTGTTGCCACCAATAATACCAGATTTTAAAAGGTATTGCACACCGAAGAATATACCACCTACTATTAATAATACTATTAATAATTTTGAAAGTGGTGTTAGACGTCCTTTTGCCATTTTATTTTAATATTTATATGAATGATTATCGAAACAATGAAGTTTCTATCGTTTTATTCAAAATCAAAGAAATTATCGTATTGGTTTTTATGCTGTGGTATGGGTTTTTCAATAGGAGCATCTAAATCTAATTCAATATGCTCATCATTAGCTTCATTTAATAGATTTTGTTTTTCATCACCTAAAAGCAACGATTCCCCTTCTTTTTCCCACATTTCTAACATTTTCAATCCTTCTTCTTCAAATACTCCATTTTGTAAATCAACTGAGTCCATGAAGTTCGAAGACATATCCATAAATCTCTCCATTTCACCAACTTTCTGACTTACATCATCAGCAATGGCTTCTAATGCCATATCAAACATTTCTTTTTTATCTCCGTTACCAGAAATAATATTCATAGCAGATTTCATAGCAGAATGAGAAGCCAATATGGCCTTTCTTTCTTGTTCTTTTACCATGACTTGATCTTTTACATCTTCAAGTAAGATTTCAGAGTTTTCATACATCTTGGTTAATACTCGATAAAGTATTTCCATCTTTTTGTATAAGTCTCCTAATTTCATGTTTGACTCCTTAAGACGGCCTGCCTTTCTAGATTTCAAAATCATGATATTTTTCTTGTCCTGCTGCTTTGCACGGTTGGCAAGGTTCAAATTACTTTGAATTTGGCGATCATTGTTTTTAATGATCTCCTTCAATTTATGCATTTGTCCTCTTAAGATACCTACTTGTTTATTCATCTTACGAAGATTATCTTTTAAATCTTCTACATAACTTTTTAGTATTCCAATAGGATCTATTTGTACAAATAAACCAGTAATAAATCGCATGATACTTTTATATCCGTACCAAACAAGGTTTCTCATTCTCGGATCAAGAACCATGTAAATGATAGCAGCTAGTGCCATTAGCATTAATCCCAAATAAAGGGTGTTGGCAGCTAAAGCAATAATAGCAGGTAAAAATGATGCTACAGCTAAACCAATGGCAGCTAATATTCCGACGCCGAAAAGCATGCCTGTTTTACCTTCAGGTCTTGACCAAAACGATTTGGGTTTAAACTCTTGTCCCATAATGTATTTTTAAACTTTATTTATTGTCTTCTGTATTTGGCGGTTGTGAATATTTTTTCAATTCACTAATGTCTCGCTTAATTTGATTGACTACAAATTCATAAGAAGCATAAAAGTGATTTCTTTTGGTATCAATTTTTACTTGATCTTCCATAACTTTGTCAGAAGAACCATTGATTTCTTTAGAAATACTTTCAATTTCTTTTTTCATCTCCTCAATCTTTTTCAATTTATCTTGACGAGCAATTTTAAGATTCTCAATTCGCTTTAGTTCACCATCTATTTTCTGACTTTTACCTCTTTCTACAGCTTTTTTGAAACTAGCTTCTTCTTTCGCTAAAATAGATAAGTAATGTTGAGCAGAATCAAATATTTTTTGTTCAGAAGCCCCCATTGTTTTTACAGCTGTTAATGCAGATTGAAAACGGAGTGCCTCGTCCATAGGCATCTTTTTAAAAGATTGTAATGTATTTTTAAATTCTAGATAGTCAATACCATCCATATTATTCTCCTCAATAGCTTTTAAAAGATGGTTGACAAACTGCTCTTTAACCATTCCCTTTTCTGCTACTTGTTTTCCAGAAGAAGGAGCATTGTTTTCTATTGGTGCAGCCTTGTCTATTTTATTTGCCTTTATAATTGCATTTCCTTCTTCTTTCTCTTTTGATTTTGGAGGATTTGGTGCTTTTATTTTTTGGCTATCCTTATCAGATCCATCATCTACAACAAATAAAGATTTTATATTTTTCCATTTCATAATGAAAGCCTCGTCTTAATATTGAATGGTAAAATTGAATGAAAAGTTGCTTATTGTACATATTGTACGACTAAACAGGACATACAATCTACCAAAATAATTAAAATATCCTCAAAAGTACAATTTTTAAATTATATGAATGAATATATATAAGGATTTAATGATCTGTTTTCGCTTCAATTTCTTTCAGTTTCTACTTAATTTAATTTTATATGAATCTTAAAGCAAAAGACAAGGATTTTATTCATCATTCTACTTACTTTTGAAACATGTATTTTATTGATCAATTAGAACGTAAAATTAAGATTTCTTCTGTACCGAAACGGATCGTTTCACTCGTGCCATCTCAAACAGAATTACTTCATTATTTAGGCTTAGAAAAAGAAATAATTGGGATAACTAAGTTTTGTATTTATCCTAAATCTTGGAGAAAGGAGAAACAAAAAATCGGAGGGACAAAAGATTTTAAAATTGAATTCATTCGTTCGCTTTCTCCAGACTTGATAATCGGAAATAAAGAAGAAAACACCAAAGAAGGATTAGAAGAATTGGCTTTAACGTTACCCGTATGGATTAGCGATGTAAAAAATGTAAATGATGCATTGGAAATGATCCAGAGATTGGGTTTAATCTTAAATCGCAATAATGAAGCAGATGCATTAGTTTTACAAATTCAAAAAGAAAAGATTGAATTGGAAACCTTTGATAATCAATTGAAATGCATTTATTTGATTTGGCAAAAACCGTTTATGACTGTAGGAGGAGACACATACATTAATGAAATGCTGAATATTGCCGGATTTAAAAATGTATTTGCAAATTTGAATAGATATCCTGAGTTGACAATAGAGCAAATTAAAGACAGTGATGCTGATTATGTTTTTCTATCTTCTGAACCATTTCCTTTTAAAGTGAAACATAAGCAAAACCTAGAAAAACTAACAGGAAAAAAAGTTTTATTAGTCGATGGTGAAGCCTTTTCTTGGTATGGTAACCGGATTTTGTATTCCTTTAAATATTTTCGTAAATTGCATTTTCAAATTCAGCAAAGATTTTAACAGGATATTTTTCTTAATATTTTCTTTCAAATTTGGAAAAATAGCCTTACTTTTGCAACCGCTTATAAATAAGCAGGCTTTGTAGCTCAATTGGATAGAGCATCTGACTACGGATCAGAAGGTTGCAGGTTCGAAT
>JAHDFV010000384.1 GCA_020627985.1 Saprospiraceae bacterium | reverse complement strand
ATTTCTACATTTTTAAAGACTTTATCTAAGATAATATCTAAACGATATACTTCTTTTTCTTCTCGATTAGAAGTATTAAAAACAGCAGATTTATTAAAATAGTCACTAGTAGATGCGAAAAATCTATAATCAATATCTTTATCAATTTTGAATCTATATTTTCCAGAAGCATCTGTTTTTACTGATTCAGATACAGAAGGAGAATTAATCTGTAAACCCGCATCTGGAATAGCAATCCTTCCAGTTTCTGTACTTTTAGGGTCATTAGGATTAGCGTATGTTTTACCCAAAACATAATCTTCTAAGAAAATATCTTTTTCAATTACTGGTTCTGGAATAGGATCTGGAATCACAACTTTAGGAGTATCTGCTACTATATCTGGTATGGGTTCTGGTTTGGGCTCTGGTTTTTTTAATGAAAAAGCATAAATATCATCAGATCCTTCTCCTCCTTTTCTTGAAGAAGAAAAATAACCCTTTTCAATAATATTCCCATCTGATAAATGGTCTGATACGATGAATCCAAAATCATCTTCACCAGAATTGATAGGAGATTTCAAATTCTCAGGTTTCTTCCATTTTCCAGGTGCTTCCTCATATGTTTTATAGATATCCAAGCCACCCATTCCTCCTCTTCCTTCAGAAGAAAAGTAAAAGGTTTCATTATCAAAAGATGGAAACATATCATCTTTTTCCGTGTTGATGGTACCCGATAAAATTTGGGGCTCTGCCCACAAACCATTTTTATTTTTTACTCTGTAGATATCAAATCCGCCCCATCCATCTGATTCATCTGAAACGAAATAGAGAAATTCTCCTTTAGGATCCCATGTTGGGTGTGCGTAATTTACTTTTTCAACTATAAAAGATAAAACTTCTGGTTCAGACCATCGTTCACCATTAAATTCAGACATTAATAGCTTACAATAATCATCTTTTAAACTGCCTGTGCCACATCTTGAAAAAATCATTTGATTGTAATCAGAGTTGAAGGCAACTGTACCTTCATTATATTCAGAGTTAATAGGAGTAGGGAAGGCTTCTATTGTTCCATCTTCAGCAACGACGAATAAATCAGAGAAATCTTGTCCTGTCCAATAATACTGATTGTCACCTGTAGAAACGGCTCGATCTGAAGAAATAACAATACTATTGTTTTTATATAGAGTTGGAGCGTAATCCGCATTTTTAGTATTAAAATCAGAAATAGTTACTTCATATTCGCTTTTTGCTTTTTTCCAAGCAGCTGCTTTTTTACAGGCTTCTATTTCTTTTCTTATAGCATAAGAATCATCTACTTCACCTTGAATATCAGAAAAAACACTCATGGCTTCATTATACATTTCTGCTTTTTTAAGGGCATAAGCATATTGTTCGGTTGCTTTGACCCCAAAACGATTATCAGAGGCTAATTTATACCATTCCATTGCTTTTTCATTTTGATTCATTTTATCATATGAAACAGCTGCATAGTAGGCAAGTTTACCTTTGATTTTGACTTCTTTCTCTTTTTTGAACTCCTTTTCTAAAATTGGAGCAGCCTCAGAATAACGTTTTAAATCATAAGCCGTTTTACCGTCAGTGATTTTTTGAGTATAATTACAAGAAAGGATAAGGGAGAGGAAAATTGACAATAAGGTAAATTGAAATATTTTATTCATGAATGAAATTATCGGTTATAACTATCAATAAAACGTAAAATTACATTTTCTGTTGTCAAATGTACAATAAAAAAAGTCCGTACTTGAATGTACGGACTTTCATAAACCAACCTTACAAAAATTGTAAACCAAAATATTTTAAAAACACCAAAATTGTGTTTGTTATTGCTAATTTCTCTTAAAACGAAAATAGATTAAATTTCGCTGCTTTCGAATTTATAATTTTAGAATATTTTAACTTATTGGTCTATCTAATGACCCTTTCAAAATCCATCTCATATTAAGAATGAAGAGGATAACAACAATGATTAACCACACATACATCCAAACCTGACTAGGTACTACGACAAACAATTCAGCATATTGCTTTAAATCTGAAGTTGGACCTACATTAAAGTCTTCAATGATATGAATAATACTGGCTAACCCCAGAAACATTACAATGTCTCCAGCTAGATTGGTTTTCCAGGCTAAAAGGATAAAAACGATAGCGAAAGCCAGCAATAATCCAGTCGTAAACATCCCATCGTACCACATTAATCCAGAAAAAACCATGGTTAAGCTCAAGAATATCATAGCAAATTTTGCAAAACGAGGAGTTTTAGCTCCAATATAGAATAGAATATTTCCTAGAATCGCACTACCAATATAGCCTCCCATGAGTATGATAGCCCGATTACCACCTCGAGTCATGCATAGGCCACTGCCATCTTGATTTACTTGAAGTGAGGCAACATCTCCTCCAGTAAGAACAGCTCCTAATGCATGTCCAAACTCATGTAAATAAGTGACTAACAGGTTTATAGGGTAAAGAATCAGTCGACCATTCGGCACTAGATATTTTATAATCAGGTAAACAGCCAAAACAATCAGTAATCTAAGTATGAGGTTACTATTCTTATTCATGAGATATCATTTTTATACAAAATGCAGTTTTTTTTTAAAGACTCTAAGTAATTCAGACATAAGTTAGATTTTAATCTTCGAATGAAGGCTTATACTGGAAATAAAGTAATGATTCGAGTAATGAGTTCAGATTGTAGAATTAACACTTTTATTGAAATTGAATACTGGAAAACTATATTAACTACCATTTAATTTTGGTATTTTTGATCCCCTTTTTAAAGGACTATTTCATTTTAGCTTGAAATAGAGTATTGACAAGAGAAAACCGCTAGAAATTGAGACTGACACAGATAGAAATAAAAGGATTTAAGAGTTTTGCTGAAAGAACAATCATTAATTTTAATGAGAACGTTACTGGAATTATTGGTCCTAATGGTTGTGGTAAATCAAATATAGTTGATGCAATTCGATGGGTGTTAGGTGAGCAGAAAAGTAAAGAACTTCGTTTAGAAAAGATGACCAATATCATTTTTAACGGTACGAAGAAGAGAAAACAAGGTGGTTTAGCAGAAGTTTCTATGACCTTTGATAACAACAAAGGAATAATACCGAGTGAATATAGTACAGTAAAAATCTCTCGAGTTCTTTATAGAACTGGTGAATCCGAATACCAATTAAATGGAGTGAAGTGTCGATTAAAAGATATTAAGACTTTATTTATGGATACAGGTATTGGATCGAATAGTTATGCGATCATTGCTTTAGGAATGGTAGATGATATTCTGCATGATC
>JAHDFV010000038.1 GCA_020627985.1 Saprospiraceae bacterium | reverse complement strand
TTGTTGACAGATGAAGGAAAAAGCAGTTTTTGTAGCTTCATGATCATTGAAAAATGGCGAATGGATTAGCTTAGAAAGTTGATTCAACTCCCTTGAATTCAATTTTTTTAAATATTCTATAAACCTTATCTTTCTAATATTATACAGATTTGATTATTTAAATTTAATGCAAATTATTGATAATTAGAAATATATAATAATTATAACTGAAATATATACTTAATATTTAGAATAAAATGTACTTTTTGTAAAGCTAGATATATCCCAACTTTGTATTGAAACTAAATGTAAAGAAATGAAACTCGCCAAATTTAAAACATCGATTCTAGTCATTATGATATGGCTTCCCCTTTTGATTTCAGCTCAAGACTGCTCAAATTTTTGTGTATGGCCTGGAGATATGAACAATAATGGAGTCGCCAATCAATTCGATATTCTCCAATTAGGAATTGCATCAAATGCATCAGGCTTACCTAGAACCGATATTGATGTTGGTTGGACAGCAAAAGAAGCAGATGATTGGTCTCAATCCTTTTCGACCAATAATGCCAATTATAAGCATTCCGATTCTAATGGTGATGGATTTATTGATATTAATGACATCTATCCGATAGGAGATAATTTTAATGAAAAGAATGGACTCTTTACTGGAATTCAAGAAGGAAATACAATTCTAGGACCAGATCTTACCGCAACGCTAAATCAAACTACTTATACAGATGGAAATCTAGTAACCATTAATATTAATTTAGGGACCGCAGATAAACCTGTTTCAGATTTAATGGGCTTAGCGTTTACTCTTGAAATTGATACACAATATGTACAACAAGTTATAGAGCCTGTTACTTGGGAGTTTGGATTAATTGGACCAGAGGCAGATTTATTTTTATTTGATAAATGGGAACCTGGCTTAAGTGATGGAATTCATTTCGCTTTTGCTAGAAATAATGGGGTCCCTATAAATGGTTTCGGTCCAATATTAACCGTACAGTTGGTAATTGATGATAATTTGTCCCTTAGATATAGCGAGCCGCAACCCTATGAAATTAAAATTAAAGATGTATTGGGAATAGATTCATTAGAAACGGATCTATTAATTACTGCTCAAGGTGATGATGCTACATTATTAGTGGGATCGACTTCAGTTCAAGAGCTCAGTGATGATATTATGCTTATTCAGCCCAATCCTTTTTCTGATTTTATTGAAATAGAAAATAAACTTCAAGATAATATCATAGAAAATATAACCTTAATGACATCATTAGGTAAAGTAGCATACCAGTCGAATTTTAAAAATCAAAGAATAGATGTAGCTCATCTCGTACCAGGAATATATTATATTAGTATACAAACCTCAAAAGGAATCTATTCCAAAAAGTTAGTGAAACCAAAGTAAAACCCAACCCTTCCCAATACCCAAATGCCCAAATGAAGGCTAGTTTCATTTCCCTCTCATTTTGTCTTTATAGACATGCCTTACCAGTGATTTTACACTGGTAAGGGAGGGGGATTTATGCTTAATTTTTAAATTCTTTAAAACCATTTATTATGAATACGTTTAAATATATTTCATTATTAATCATCATGGTTACTTTTTTTTCTTGTACAGATGATGAAGAGCCAACTATAATGACTCCCGTTCTCCCAGAAACAATTGGTGGATTATACCAAACAGATTTACACCTCATCAATAGGAATACAGATCCTGATTTAGCAGACTATTATGTGGATGAAACCATTACAATGGAAAATGCAGGCTTTATTGTTGATCCAGGAGTGGTGATAGAATTTGCTCCAAATACTAGATTTCAATTAGGCAGATATTCAGAAGGATTTAGTGATGCGGGATATATTAATGCAGACGGGACTGCACTAGAACCGATTGTATTTCGAGGCACGGAAAATATTTCTGGTTCTTGGAACGGAATAATGGTGGGCTGTTCCTCTTATGACATTAGAAATAATATGAATCATTGTATTATTGAAAATGCTGGTGGAGTTAATAGTTATGCTATTAGAATAGAAGACTGTACTAATGGATCTGCTGGTTTATTAAGCTTGACCAATTCTACAATTAGAAATACACTGGGTAATGGATTAGAAAGTGAAGGCGATGGTGTAATCAATCAATTTTCGAACAACATATTTATTTCAAATTCTGGTGCGGCGATTAAACTTAATGTAGAAGAATTTTCACACATTGATTCAGGTACTCGATTTGATTCTAATGGTATCAATGGTGTGATAAGTACAGAAAATGTATATTCTGGTAGAATTAATAATGAGGAAGAACATGTCTGGGATAATTTAAATGGAGGAGCGTATTACATCAATACTTTCGCCAGAATTTATAATGGATCATTAACGATTAATCCAGGTGTTGAAATAATCATGGGTTCTACAGCTGGATTAGCATCAGATGAAAATGCATATATTTCTGCTGTAGGAACATTAAATGAACGTATTGTTATTAGAGGCGAGTTTCCTACAATTCCTTCTTGGAAAGGTATTTTTATCTACTCCAAAAATTCACCAAACACTTTCGAATATTGTCAGGTTAGCGAAGCAGGAGTAGAGGGTCATGGCGCATTTCATTTAGATAGTCCTTATACAAATTGTTGCGGATATACCGCTTCAATTGAACAATGCATCATTCAGAATAATGGAGCTTGCGGTATTTATACCGATGAAGATAATTTAAGTTACTTAACATATGAAGGAAATTCATTTGATAGTAATTCGGGAGCACCAATTTGTTATTAAATCTAATCCTTAAAATGTTATAAAACCAAATGTTATGAAAAATCTAATCTTATTATTTACGGTTTGTTGTTGTGCACTTACGATATCTGCACAAGAAAATTGCATGTCCATTGGTACTAATTTTCATTATTTTGATGCAGGTGTATTTAAAGATTTGAAATTATCATCTTCAGCCTTTTTTACAAGGAATGCTTCTTATGTGGGAGATGATAATGATTGGGATTCTGGCTTAGCGAATACAATGCCTCAAGATGATGCAGGGTATCCAGCATCTATACCTTTTAATCATCCTGTTACAGGTGAACCACAAATTGTAGCATTCACTGTTGGAGGATATAATGGGAATTATCGCGCTGGCGAATATGTTATGCTTTATGATGGAGAAGCTACCTTTAATTTTGTTGAATGGACTGCAACTACAGTAACTGCTACTTCGCCAGGACGAATAGAATTTAATGTAGATGCTGTGAATGAAAATGGAATTCATATTGAAATAACTTCAACCAATTCCAATAATCCTATTCATAATATTCGAATACTTGAAAGAGAATTTGAAGAAAATTATATTACAGATAAACTATATCCTTCTTTTGTTGCAAAAAGCAATGAATTTGAAGCTTTGCGATTTATGGATTGGGTGCATACCAATCACCATCCCATAGTTGAATGGAATCAAAGAACAAGTCCTCAATTTCATACTCAAAATGTAGATGAAAAAGGAATGTCTTGGGAACAATTGATTACGATCAGTAATATTTTACAAAAAGATGTTTGGATTAATGTTCCACATCAAGCAGATGAAAATTATATAGATCAAATGGCTACGGTATTTAGAGATCAATTAGATCCTTCATTAACGATCTATCTTGAATATTCTAATGAATGTTGGAATTGGATTTTTGATCAAACGTATTGGCTGGATGAAGTGGCACCTCACAATAATTATAGTTTAAATTATGGATATTATTCTCATCGAGTTTTTGAAAGATGGGATATGATTTTTAGTGGTCAAGAGGATCGTATAAAAACAGTTCTAGGAGGACATGATTATTTTGTCATTGAAGCCATGGATATTATTGAAGATTTAGGAGGAACAGATTTGGTCGATTTAGTGTCGTATCCAGGATATGTAGCTCTTAATGAATCTGATTATGAAGTCTTAAATTCTTTAGGCGCTTCTGCGACTGCTTCAGATGTTATGGAAATGTTGGAAAATAACATGGAAGATCAATTCTATTGGATGCAACAATTTAAAACATTAGTGGCGGATGTATATGATAAAGATTTTGTGATGTATGAAGGAGGACAACATCTTACACCAGAATGGTTCGGCTTGGATACTTCATATAATCAAGCCTTGTACGATGCACAAATCCATGAAGATATGTTTACTTTTTATCAAGATATGCTTTCATATTATCAAGAGACTTTAGATATTAAATTATTTATGAATTATGTCTTGGCTTCACCTCAAGAAAATGCTTTTGGTTCATGGGGTTTACTAGAGAATTATTTTGTTGATGCTCCTTATCCTCCTAAATGGAATGCTGTAATGGATTGGAAAAGTAATAATCCTTCTTGCGTAACCACATCTATAGAACAGGTCAAAATAAAAGAAAATGAAATTCATATTTTTCCGAATCCTGCACATGATTTGATAAATATTTCTTTAAATGAACCCTTTGATATTTTATTATATAAACTGGATGGCCAATTAATTCAATCGATTGAAGATGCAAAAAATGAATTACCCATAAATAATTTAAATAAAGGGATGTATATTATCGAAGTAGTTACAAGTGAAAGTATATATGTGTCTAAATTTACAAAAATGTAAATTTTTAAATAAATAAAGGCAATCTTAAAAAGATTGCCTTTATTTATTTAAATCATACCAACGTTTACGAATTTCAATTAATACTTTTTCAGCTTTTTCTTTTTTAGGTTTTTCAGGTAAAGTACAAGAAGAATAAATTTGATTAATAATTTTAATTTTTTCTTCCGCTTTAATTAATAATTCGTCGTATTCAAATTCTCCATTTCTAATATCTAATAATTCTGCTCTATTTTTACGATGTACATTTACAGAATGATCTCTTAATATTTCAACAGCCATATCTAATAATCGAAAGGTGTGCATCATGTTTTTTGAATCATAGTTTTTACCATGTGAAACAGTATTCTCATATCTAGCTTCATTTCTTTTTTCTACCCAAGACCAATAGTTTTTATAATCTTTACAATATTTTATATATCCGTCTTTATTAAAAGATAGGGTAGCAATAGGATTTTCTTCCTTGGGAATACTACTTAATTGAACATCAAGTGAAAATTCATTTTTTATAATTCCATTATAAATATTTAATTTATTAGGATGATAAAATAAAGCATAAATATCTCTCATGTGAGGAATATTAATTAAGCCACATTCTTCTTGTGAAATATTATTTTTCTTTAACCATTGATGTAAAGAAATAGATCCTTGTCCTTGAATAATATAACAAAAATCAAGGATGCTTTTTTTCTCTTTATCAATTGGATTAGATATTTTTTTATTTAATCCTCGTGCTTTTTTTATTTGTGTTTGCGCATAACCCGCGAAAGTATCCTTGCATTTTTTTGATAAAAAATCTTCTGCTTGTATTAAATCCATTAAAGGATGTTTGTAAATAACTTTATCAGCAGGTGTATTTAGTAATTCTAAAATATTAGGATTGTTAAGGTATAATAACTCAATAAAACGTTTTAATTCATAAAAAACAATATCATTATTCTCATCACTGACTTGAGGGATATAATCTAAACCTAAAAAAGAATGTTCAGGTAGAATAAAAACACCTTTATAGTCTGTATCAGAAGTAGCAATGTCTAATCCATAGGCTTTACTACCACTGATACATTCTAATAGAATTAAATTATTATCTTTTAAATCTTGGAGTGTCATTCTTATGAATTTATGATAGATCTAAAATAAGTATCTAATGCTTCATGATTATGAAATACAGAATCTAATGCATCTATCTTTTCTCGACAAGATGTATATTCTTTTTCAATAAACTCTTTTAATCCGATATTCATTTTTACAATTTCTCCTTCCATTGCGCTTTCTTTTTGTTTAAGCAGTCTATTTATTTCTACAAGAATATTTTTATCAGAAACAAGAGAAAGTAATGGATGGAATTCCATAGGTGGAATTTCATTTTTTTCCGCAATCCATTTGGCTGCTAATAAAGGTCGAAGAACATAAAAGTATTTTTTTATTTTAATATCTTCTCCATTCATACTTGTTTTTAGCGAATTATTAGCAATGCCTAAATAATGGTGCCCCAATGATTTGGGGATAAAATGATCTGCCACTTTACTCCAAGTATTTTCTTTGAAGTTTTCTACTTCAGAATATATAATAGGAGATTGTAACCATTCAAATATTGTAGCATTTGATTTTCGGCCTAAACGTAAAAATTTACGAATATCCCAGCCATTGATATCTAATTCATCGGTTATTTTAAAATCTAAGGAATCTTTTCGATCGCTTAGAGATAAATACCAATTGATTGGATGCTTGTAAATAAATCGGACATCATAATCACTATCAGGTGAGGGAAAACCCCAACCTCTACTTCCACTTTCACAAGCGTAAAGTATTTCTATGTTTTTTTCTTTTTCTATTGCTAGAAGTCGTTCAAGGATTATATCTTTCATGATATTATTAATTTAATAAAAATTCATAGTACACTATAACCAAGTGTATAAAAAAATCATTCCAATAAAAGTAAATTAAATAAAAAAACCCATCAAGATTTTCTTGATGGGTTTTTTATATATTAAGAATTGAATTAAACATCCACTCTTGCATATTTTGCATTAGCTTCAATAAATGCACGACGAGGTGGAACTTCATCACCCATCAACATAGAGAAAACTCTGTTGCAATCTACCGCATCAGCAATAGTAACTTGACGTAACATTCTTGCATCTGGATCCATCGTTGTTTCCCATAATTGATTGGCATTCATCTCACCAAGACCCTTATAACGTTGCGTCTTAATACCTGAAGTATTTTCTGGATCTCCCTTAGAATATACATTAACGGCATCTTCTCGTTCTTCTTCATTCCAACAATATCTAAATTGTTTTCCTTTAGAAATACGATATAATGGAGGAGCAGCAATATAAATATATCCTTGATCGATTAGAGTCGTCATATAACGATAGAAGAAAGTCAAAATCAACGTAACAATGTGGCTACCATCAATATCGGCATCACACATGATTACTACTTTGTGGTATCTTAATTTTTCAGTATTTAAAATACGTTGACCATCTTTTTCTTCAATACTTACACCTAATGCTGTAAAAATATTCTTGATCTCTTCGTTTTCATAGATTCGATGTTCCATTGCTTTTTCTACATTAAGAATCTTACCTCTTAATGGAAGAATCGCTTGAAAATTACGATCTCTACCTTGCTTAGCTGTCCCACCGGCAGAATCTCCC
Organism: Saprospiraceae bacterium; assembly: GCA_020627985.1. Lineage (GTDB taxonomy): Bacteria > Bacteroidota > Bacteroidia > Chitinophagales > Saprospiraceae > JAHDCE01. Next base: position 13,349 of record JAHDFV010000038.1, on the reverse strand, counting down.
TCAACCAAGAAAATCTCAGAAGCAACAGGGTCTTTAGAAGAACAATCGGCTAATTTTCCAGGTAAGCCACTGCCTGTGAGTACATTTTTACGTTGTACCATTTCGCGGGCCTTACGAGCTGCATGACGAGCAGTTGCTGCAAGAATTACCTTATCAATAACTCTTTTAGCTTCCATTGGATTCTCTTCTAGGAAATGCTTTAATTCTTCTCCTAAAATCTGACTCACAATTGCAGTTACCTCTGAATTACCTAACTCCCCTTTAGTTTGACCCTTAAATTGTGGTTCAGGAACTTTAACAGCAATAACGGAAGTCATTCCTTCACGGAAATCCTCACTGGATATTTTAAACTTCAATTTGCTGAAGAATCCATTGTCATCTCCATATTGTTTGAACACACGAGTTACAGCTCTTCTAAAACCATTGACGTGTGTACCTCCTTCTCTTGTATTAATATTGTTGACATAAGAATATAAATTCTCACTATAGGAGTTGTTGTATTGCATGGCAACTTCCACTTCAACATTATCCTTTCCACCTTTTACGTGAATCGGTTTGCTGATAATTGGAGTACGCCCTTCATCCATAAATGTAACGAACTCACTTAACCCACCTTCAGAGAAGAAATCTTCTTTTATGAAATCTCCTTTTTCGTCTTTTTCTCTTTCATCAACAAGAATTAAACGAAGTCCACTGTTCAAATAAGCTAGTTCTCTAAGACGCGTAGCTAAAACATTAAAACTGTATACTAATTCTTCGAAGATAGTTGGATCGGGTTGGAACGTTACAAAAGTACCTGTGATATCCGTTTTACCAATAACTTCTACACTTGAAGTTGGTTTACCAATAGAATATTCTTGAACATGTACTTGTCCATCTCTATGAACTTCCGCTTTTAAATAAGATGATAATGCGTTAACACAAGATACACCTACACCGTGAAGTCCACCAGATACTTTATAAGTATCCTTATCAAATTTACCACCTGCGTGAAGGACAGTCATTACAACTTCTAAAGCAGATTTTTGTAATTTTTTATGCATTCCTGTAGGAATACCTCTACCATTATCTTTTACGGTGATTGAATTCCCTTCATGTATGATGACCTCAACCGTATCACAATGACCTGCTAAGTGCTCATCAATTGAGTTATCAATCACCTCGTACACTAAATGGTGAAGACCTTTAGTGTCTGTACTACCAATGTACATACCAGGTCTTAGACGTACGGCTTCTAAACCTTCTAGCGCCGTAATATTACTTGCGTCGTAATTTGCGTTTTGATTCTTATTTTCTTCCAAATCGTCGTTTTTTCCCATCCTGCAAAGATACAACTTATTAAGGGTAAATCATAGTGATTTTGAGGGATAAAAACAGTGCTGAAGGATTAAATTTCAGTTCTTTATGTAATTAAGCATTGCGTAGCTGTATATTATATATTTTATCTATGTTTTTAAGAATAAATAAGGGTTTTTAATTGGCATTTCCATAATTTTTTCGAACTTATGATCTATAAAATGAAGCTACAAGAAACATGAAGGAACATCTTTGGGAATTTTTAGATTTTACACCAACGGAAAAACGAGGATTGTTCCTGTTCTTTTTGTGTGTTGGACTCCTTTTTATTATACCGAATGTTTATTCAAAATTCTTACAACCAGAACCTTTCGATGCATCAGGATTTGAAGCCGACATAGAAAAATGGGAAGCAGGACTAATCGAAAAAGATGCTAAAGGCAAAAAGAAATATTTTGAACAAAATTGGGATTATGAACCTTCATATAAGCGAAAAAAGAAAAAATCTTATCCGAAGAAGAAAGAAGTAAAAATTAATTCTTTTCCTTTTGATCCTAATAAAGCCCCTAAAGCTAAATTATTAGCCCTTGGCTTACCTGAAAATGTGGTATCTACCTTAATTAATTTTAGAGAAAAAGGTGGTTCCTTTTATCAAAAAGAAGATCTCAAAAAAGTGTATGGTTTTAAAAAAGAATGGTATGATGCTTTAGAAAACAATATTCAAATTCAAAAAAAGGAATATCCTAAAAAAGAATTTAATTCTGTAAAGCAATCTCCAATTGAAGAACAGAATAAAGAGGAAAAACCTAAAGAAGTCATTAAAGAAAAAGAACCGACTAAATATAAACCTAAACCCAAGCCCGTTTACAAACCAATCATAGTTGATTTGAATACGTCAAGTGCTGAAGAATTACAAAAAGTTAGAGGTATAGGACCTTCTTTTTCTAAACGAATTGTCAAGTATAGAAAATCTCTAGGCGGATTCACAGATATTACACAGGTAAGCGAAGTTTACGGAATGCCAGATAGTACATATCAAAATATAAAGGGAAGCTTAACGCTACACTCAAAGAAAGTACAAACGATAAATATTAATACAGCCACGACGGATGATTTAAAAATGCACCCGTATTTAAGTTGGAAATTAGCCAATGCAATTGTTAAATATAGGAAGACTCATGGTGATTTTTCTTCAGTAGATGATCTTAAGAAAATCTATGCATTAGATTCAAAATTAATAACAAAGCTAAAACCCTACTTAACAGTTGAATGATTTTTTCCTACCTTAGACCATCCAAACAGATTTGGAATGATTCATGTTCCAATATTATATCATGATCTAGGAAAATAATCCTAGCTTCACAAAAACGAGGAGATTAGAAATTGATATGCCTGAACAAAATTATATTTTAATTGAAACGCACCAAGATTTAGCACATTACTGCCAAAAAATAAAAGAGGGGAGTGATTGGGTAGGTTTTGATACTGAATTTATAGGAGAGAAAAGATACATTCCTCTTTTATGTCTTGTACAAATTTCATCCGAAATTGGAAATTTTTTAATAGATACTTTAGCTTTTGATAATGTTGATCCTTTGTGTGATCTTTTTGAAGACGAGACCATTTTGAAAATTACGCATGCGGGAGAAAATGATTATCAATTGTTTTATCGGTTGTTTAACATTCTTCCAAAAAATGTAGTAGATGTTCAAATATCTGTTGGTTTTCTAGGGGATGGCTATCCTTGTTCTTTTCAGAAAATTGTACAAAAATATGCAAAGGTTAAGATTTCTAAATCACAAACAGTAACAGATTGGAAAACTCGTCCCATACGAGAAAAACAAATTCGTTATGCTTTAAATGATGTAATCTTTTTAAAAGAAATTTGGGCTAAACTGAAGCATAAATTAGAAAGACAAAATCGATTATCTTGGGCGTTAGAAGAATGTAAAAAATTTGAAAAAAAATCACACTTTGAGCAAGATTTATTGTCTGATATTTTAGAAAATAAATTAATGAATTCGCTTCGAGAAAAAGATCAACTTTTTTATATTCGTTTATCTTTATGGAGAGAGGAAGAAGCGAGTCGTAATAATTTATCTCGAGAAAAAGTATTGTCGAGTAAGTCTATTCCTGTTATCGTAAAGATGATGCATTCAGGTAAACAATCTTTGTTGAGTGATCGTAGAATTGGTGATCATATTGTAAAAAAATATTGGGATCGATTTAATGCATTATATCAAAAATCTGCTACCGATCAAGAAAAAGAATGGCTGTCTCGAATTGTATCCTCACCTGTCATTTCAGAAGAACACAATATTTTGATGGATTTATTGAATCAAGTTTTCAAGTTGATTTGTACCCAAAATAAAGTAGCAGGAATTTTATTAATGCCTCGTTCAGATTTTAATAAAATGAAATTTGACACTTCTTTTACTCCTGAATATTTGAAAACAGGATGGAGAAAAGAAATTTTAGGGGAACCTACTATTAAATGGTTAGAAAACAGAAAAGATTTATCCGTCAGATTTGAAGAGGGAGAAATCAGAATCGGTTTAAAGAAATGATTTTATTATTTTGAACTTTCTTTACAATAAATAATATCGTTACATGAAAAAAGTTGGCGTTATAGGAACAGGTAAATTTGGAACAACCATAGCAAAACTACTTTCAGAGAATGTAGAAGTATTAATGTATAGTCGGAGAGAAGAATTACTTGAAGCGATTAATGTAAATCATAAACATTATGATCTGGATTTATCAGAAAAAATTGTTTGTACCAATGAAATAAATCGACTAGCAGAAGAATGCGATTTAATCTTTCCAGTTGTTCCTTCTAAAAATTTTAGGAAGATGATGAAAAGTCTTTCTCCTTTTTTAAAACCACATCATATTTTAATTCAATGTACCAAAGGTTTAGATTCTGGAGGTATAGATTTAGATGCTGTACGTGAAGGTAAAAGCAAAATGAGACCGAAAGATGTCAAAACCATGACGGAAGTGATCCTAGAAGAAAGTGTAGTGGTGCGAGTTGGTTGTTTATCAGGACCCAATCTTTCTGGTGAAATTATGGCAGGAGAACCTGCAGCTACTGTTATTGCTTCCCGTTTTAATGAAGTAACAGAAATAGGAAAGAAAGTCTTACAAAGTGATATTTTTAGAGTCTATGGGACTAGCGATTTAAAAGGTGCAGAGTGGGGTGGAGTCCTTAAAAATTGTTATGCAATAGGCTCAGGAATCATTTTTGGAATGGGCTTTGGCTATAATTTACGGGCGGTATTAATTACTAGAGCTATTTCTGAAATGGTTCGTTTAGGTCATGCAATGGGAAGTAGTAAAAAAGCTTTCTTTGGGATGGCTGGAATTGGAGATATGATCGCAACAGCATCAGTGAATAAAAGTCGTAATTTTTCGGTTGGAGAACGCCTAGGTAAAGGAGAGAAACTAGATGATATTTTAAATTCAATGTCTGAACCAGCCGAAGGCTTAAGAACTGTAATTATTGCAAGAGAATTATCCAAACATTTTGGACTTCACTTACCCATTGTCGATATTATTTATAGAATTATTTATAATGATTTTGATAAACAAAAAGCAATGGTTTATCTTATGAATTATCCTTATACAGAAGACGTAGATTTTATGTAAATCTTATTTACTATAAATAAAAACTTTTCCAACAATAGCTTTGCCACCTTTTGGCATTAATTTCCAATAATATAATCCAAAAGGAAAAGTATTGATATCCGAAATATCGATAGAGAATTCAGTAATGTTTAAAGGTAGTTCAGTTTTTAGGATTCTTCCTGTATGATTAGATAATGAAAGTTTACAATTTTTATCTATTGCCTGACTGAAATTAAACGTTAAGGTATTCATGCACAATTGTTCAGGTTGAGGAAAGAGTACCCTTAATTCACTAGAAGAGTTAGAATTTCTATATGTATGTTGCGCTGCTATCAAATTTTCTAAAAGTGGAACTTGAATGGATTCTTCTAGCAATTTTTGAATTGCAATATCTAAATTGTCACTTTGGTCCCCCAGCAATAAATCAATATTTTTGGCTTCGCCTAAAATAGGATGAAGCCCCCAATCACTAAAATCTATTTGTTCAATATGTTCAAATAACTGAGCTACTCTCAGTGAACAGTAGCCACAATCAATCAAATGTTGTTGAAGTTCATCTGAAAGCTTTTCGATTTGCCTTAACTTCATTGCTTCCGCATAAAGAACAATACCTGAATCATTCAGGTGCCCATCTTCATCCAATATTTTTTTATTTAAATCGTTCATTCTCCATATTTTAATCTCTTATACGATTCCTATTTTTAGTTTGGAAACTTTTCATTCTTTTTTTTATAATAAATTTCAACAACACTATGTAGCCATTCTTCTGCTAGTTTTGAAATTTGTCGTTCCGAGTTAATTTTTTTGACAATTGGATGCGTATCTAAATCTTTAATATCCTTTAAAAGACTTACTAAAAGTAACTTTACAATAAATTGATTTCGTACCCGTACATACCATTTTCTTTGATTATCAGGACTCGTCTCTTTTTGTTCATAAATATTAATATAAGGACAAATTGATTTCCATAATTCTCCTAATGTGAGTTCTGAATAATTAGAACCAAATATTTTTAATAAAGATCTAGATTGATGAATGTTTAATCTCAAAATTGCCGCATCCTGAATGGAGAGCATGAGACGAGTATTAATTTTTAAACAGATCTCTAATTTATCTTTGATTTTATTGTTAAAAGTCAATAAAAGAATCTTAAACTGTTGAACGATATGATGCTGATCTTCTCTTTGAATTAAACGAGTTAACGAATCAGGTTCGTTGGCTATTTTAAGTGTTGTAGAATCAATTTTGGGTTGTAATATTTGACTCTTTTTAGTTTGATACAACGAATGAGAAATATCTTTTATTTGATTAGAAATAACGGTCATTAGAAAAGTAGAAAATAGCGTCCCACTACTTTTATCGTATGAATCAAATTTTCCTTTTTGTAATTTTTCTAATAAATGTTGTTGAATGATTTGGATAACATCTTCTGCATCATATTCTTTTACTTTTTGAACGGTTACAGCATATTGGACTTTACTTAAAATATGGGGAATATACTTCAGAATTAATTCATTAGATTTTCGCTCTAATAAAATAATATCCTCCACATTATTACAAATTTGTTGAACAGCTTGAATGAGAAGAGTTTCATTGTAACTCAAGGCATGATCATCTTCAAAAGAAAATTTAAGAGAAAGTCTTTTTTCTAATTGTTGATCAATGATTTCAAATAAAAATTCATGCTCTAAATCTAATCGGTTCTTGAAAGCGATGATGGTTTTCCAAACGAGATGTTCATTATGAGAAATAAATTCAGAAATAAGACTTGTCGACAAAGACATGTAAATGGTTTTTATGGTAATGTGATATTAAGAAATATTACTTTAAAAAAGGAAAAAGAACGAATATTTTTATTTAATGCTGCCCTAATTTTGAGATGAGTCCACTTTCTTTATGTGTGAAAAATAATTCAACGAAATGATTGGTATAAACCTAGAATTAAATGTAATTTCATCGTACCAAATGAAAATAGATTTAAATGGATGAACTGAGTAGAAAAGGACACATTCTATTAGAAAAAGCGGATGCATTATATGCTACAGCTTCTTATCGAGATTCTTTCAAATTATATGAAGCAGCAGCAGAATTATTTGAAGAATTAGAAGACTGGGAAATGCATGTCATGGCAAGAAGTAGAGTAGGTCGTTATTATATAAAGATCACCCAATATGACACAGCTCTTTTTTATATCAATGAAACAGCAGAGATTGCCATTCTTGAGTTATCTCCAGATCACGATTGGGTTGGTTATAGTTATGATCATATAGGAACTTGTTATTATTATAAAGCCATTTATCATACTTCAATAGAATTTTATCAAAAAGCATTAAAACAACGATTACATTCTCTAGGAGAAAAGAATGAAATGACGGCGCGTTGTTATAATAATCTAGGCAATTGTTATCTCTCTCTAGATAATATAGATCAAGCTTTACATTACTATCAAATCGCATTAAATATCCGTAATGAAATTTTAGATCAAAAAGATCCTTCTTTTGCATATACTTATACAGCAATTGGTACTTGTTTATCGCAAAAAGGAAGACATGATGAATGCTTAAATTATTTTAAAAAAGCTCTTTCTTTACGTAAAGAGAATTATGGAATAGAACATCCTTTAACAGCTTATTCCCTTTCGGATATGGCTATGATTTATCAGGCTAAAAAATTAAATAAAAAGGCATTACCCTTTGCAGAGCAAGCTTTAAAAGTACGGATAAAAGTTTTTGGAGATCAACAGCATACCACAGCACATTCTTACCAACAATTAGGTGAGATTTTAATGGATTTATCTGAAGAAGACAGAGCTTTAATTCATTTGAATAAATCTTTAGAATTAAGAATTAATATTTATGGTGAAGTACATCCAGATGTTGCTGAAAGTTATCGTTTGTTAGGTGGTTATTATTCTAAAATTAAAAAAGAAAAAGAAGCCATTAAATCTTATAAAAAAGAGGCATTTATTTTAATTCAAATTCATGGTTCATCACATCAAGCACTTGCAGAGAATAATATAAATTTATCTAAAATTTATCAAAGTAAAAGAGAGTTAAAAAAAGCTTTAATAACTTGTCAAAAAGCATTTACTAATATTATTTCTGATTTTAATGATTTGGATATTTACACGAATCCAATTTTTAATAAAAAACAATCTTATAATATTTATTTAGAAATATTATCCTTAAAAGCAGAATTATTAGATTATAAGTATTTGTTAGATGGAAGTGAACAGGATTTGATGTTTGCTCAATATTCTTGGAGTACTTGTTTAAATATTATTGATGATATTCGAAACAGTTATTTATCTGAAAATTCTAAATTGAATTTATCAGAACAAGTATTACATATTTATGAAAAATCATTTTTAAATATTATACAATGTTATCAGTTAGAGCAAAATGATATTTATTTAGAGCAAGCATTTGTTATTGCTGAAAAAGGAAAATCTGCCGTTTTGTTTTCTCAAATGAATGAATTAGATGCTAGAAAATCATTGATGATTAGCTCAGAGTTAGAACAGCAAGAAAATGAACTCAGAAACTTATTAACTCAAATAGATGTAAGCATTTCTATAGAAGAAAGTAAAAAGGAAAAAGCGGATTCTAAAATTATTGAAAAATTAGAAAATCAACATTTCGATACCAATAGGAAATATGAAAAATTAATAGAGGAATTCGAAAAAAGCCAACCTAATTATTTTGATTTAAAATATAAAAGAGAAACTATTTCTTTATCTCAATTTCAAATAGAAATTAAAACATTAGATGTAAATAAGAAGTCTGCAATTTTATCATATAATGTCATTCAAAATATAGCTTTTGTGTTTCTTATAAAACCAAATGATTATAAGATGACTCAAATAGAATTAGGAAATGATTTTAAAGAAAAAATTGATGAATTAAATGAAAGTATTTCCTTCGCAGAGTTTGAAGATTTTGAATTAATTTCATCTGATTTGTACCAAATTTTAATTGAACCTATAAAAAATGAAATTAAAGCATTAGACAAATTAATCATCATTAGGGATTCAGTAATGAGTCAGCTACCTTTTGAAACATTAGTAAAACCAAATCAAAAAAAATCCGATTTTCATTCTATTAAGTATTTGATTCAAGAAGTTGAAATTGTTTATCATTATTCTGCAAGTTTATTGTTGAATTCAATAAAAAGTGAAAAAATAAATAACCTACAAGAGGATTCCTTTTTAGGATTAGCTCCAATTGATTTTGTAACAAATAAAGAAGATTTAAATTCATTGCATCGAACAGAAGAAGAAATTAATTTTGTGTCTTCATTATTTGAAAATTCGAATAAAAATCACATTACATTTCTTAAAGAAAGTGCTACAAAAGAAAATTTAATAAAACATTGTGATGCTTATAAATTTATATTGATTTCTACTCATGGATTTATGAGTGAAGATGAAAATCTTTCTGGTATATACTTTACTTCAAATGCTAAAGAATCATCGAATATCCTTTTTACATCTGAAGTGTATAATTTAAAATTGAATGCTTCATTAGTTGTTTTAAGTAGTTGTGCTAGTGGCAAAGGTCAATATCGAAGGGGTGAAGGAATGGTAGCGATCAATAGAGGTTTTTTATATGCAGGATCATCTAGTATTCTATATACTCAATTTGATATTCCAGATGAATCAGGGAGTGAATTTGTAAAGCTGTTTTTCCAAAAAATCATAAAAGGTCAAACCTATTCTAAAGCTTTAAAACAAACGATAGAAGCGATAATTTTAAACCCGAAGTACTCGCCCATTGATTGGGCAAGTTTTTCTTTAATTGGATGTTAAATAAATTTTTAAAAAAAATAGTGCATTTCTTTCCAAACTGGAAATGTAGAATCGTATAAGGGAATTGTGTAGTGATTACTGCATAGCTCTATTATTAACTAACCCGTTAATAATAATCTTGTAGATGTTAAAACCAAATGAATCTACTGCCTCCTTCTTATAATAGAAGGAGGTTTTTTATTTACTCTTATTTAGGAGAATAAAACATATAGTAAATAATTGCTATAGGATCATTAACTTTGGTACATACAAATAATAAAATTATGAGATACTTATTAGTTTTAACTATCGGGTTATTAAGTTTTAATCTGTCAGGACAAAAGGACAAAGACAAAGAATGGGATGTAGCTAATCCTCCTGGTGAATTCAAAGAAGTAGAATTTACTACAAATGAAGGAACGTGGATGAATTTAGATGTAAGTCCAGATGGAAGAACAATTGTCTTTGATTTACTGGGCGATATTTATACGATGCCAATGTCTGGAGGGAAAGCCAAATTATTACAAGGGGGCTTACCTTATGAGGTTCAACCTCGTTTTTCTCCAGATGGGAAAAAAATATGTTTCACTTCTGATCGAGCAGGAGGAGATAATATTTGGGTCATGAATTCAGATGGTTCAGATGCAAAACAAATCACCAAAGAATCTTTTCGCTTATTAAACAATCCCATATGGTCAGCAGATGGAGAATATCTTATAGCTAGAAAACATTTTTCTTCTACTCGTTCTTTAGGAGCAGGTGAAATGTGGATGTACCATATATCAGGAGGAGAAGGCATGCAAATTACTATTCGTAAAAATGATCAACAAGACTTAAATGAACCAAGTGCTTCTACTGATGGTAAATATCTATACTATAGCGAAGATTTATATGATGGTGGTTATTTTCAATACAATAAAGATCCCAATAAACAGATTTTTGGAATTAAACGATATGATTTTGATAAGGGAGAAACCAAAAGAATCTCTGGAGGACCAGGAGGTGCTTGTCGTCCTCAAGTATCAAGAGATGGAAAATACCTTGCTTTTATTAAAAGAGTAAGAACTAAAACGGTATTATTTATTCATGATTTAGAAACAGGTGAAGAGTGGCCTATTTATGATGATTTATCAAAAGATCAACAAGAAGCTTGGACTATTTTTGGGATTTATACAGGATTTAATTGGACACCCGATAATGAAAATATTGTTATTTGGTCGAAAGGAAAAATAGTGAAAATTAATGTTGCTACAGAAGTTAAAACAGAAATACCTTTTACTGTTGATGCAAAAATTAGATTACAAGAAACAGTTCAATTTCAGAATGAAGTGGCGCCTGAAAAATTTGATGTCAACGTAATTCGTCAATGTATTACTTCTCCGAATGAAAAATATTTAATTTTTAATGCAGTAGGGTATTTATGGAAAATGGATTTGCCAAATGGAAAACCCAAAAGATTAACCAAAGGAACTGATTTTGAATTTGAACCTGATTTTTCGAAAGATGGAAATTCTTTAGTCTATGTTACTTGGAATGACGAGGAAATGGGAGCTATAATGAAAATGGATTTAAATTCAAAAAGTCCTCGAAAAATTACATCTAAAAAAGGAATGTATCGCACGCCTCGTTTTTCACCTGATGGTAAAAAAATAGTATATCGAAAAGAAGGAGGAAATCAACAAATGGGATATAGTCATTCTAAAGAGCCAGGTCTTTATATTATTTCTTCGAATGGTGGAGAACCAAAATTAGTAAAACCACAAGGAGAAAATCCAAGATTTACTACAGAAGGAGATCGTATTTATTTTAACACAGGGGGATATTTATTTGGTGGATTAAAAAAAGCATTTAAAAGTGTAAAATTAGATGGAACAGATGAAAAAATTCATTTTAATTCTACTTATGCGAATCAATATGTTCCGAGTCCAGATAATAAATGGATTGCTTTTTCAGAATTATATAAAGTCTATATCGCTCCAATGCCAAAGACGGGTAAACCATTAGGTTTAACTTCAAAAACAAAAGCATTCCCCATTGCTCAGGTGGGTAGAGATGCAGGTATTAATTTACATTGGTCTAAAGACAGTAAAAAATTACATTGGACTTTAGGTAATGAATATTATACGGATGAATTAACGGAACGCTTTTTATTTTTAGACGGAGCTGTTGATTCTTTGCCTCCAATTGATACTGTAGGTTTAAAAATTAAATTGGAATTAGAACAAGATATTCCTGAAGGAAAAATTGCATTAACCAATGCAAGAATTATCACAATGGAAGGAAATGAAGTCATTGAAAATGGAACAATAATTATTGAGAAAAATAAAATAGTTGATATCGGAAATTCCGATGAAATGATTTTAGATAAAAATATAAAAGCCATTGATATGTCAGGAAAAACCATTATGCCTGGGATGGTAGATGTACATGCGCATGTGGGTAATTTTTATTATGGAATGAGTCCTCAAAAACAATGGCATTATTATGCCAATTTAGCTTATGGAGTAACGACGGTTCACGATCCTTCTTCTAATTCAGAAATGATTTTTAGCCATGCAGAAATGATTAAAGCAGGAAAAATGATAGGCCCAAGAGTGTTCTCTACTGGTACTATTTTGTATGGAGCCGATGGTGATTTTAAAGCGGTTATTAATTCTTTAGAAGATGCAAAGTCAGCATTACGTAGAACAAAAGCCTATGGTGCTTTTTCAGTAAAAAGTTATAATCAACCCAGGAGAGATCAAAGGCAACAAGTGATTGAAGCCGCAAGGCAATTGGATATATTAGTCGTACCTGAAGGTGGATCTTTTTTCTATCATAATATGAGTATGGTTATGGATGGCCATACGGGAATTGAACATAATATTCCTGTGGCTCCATTGCATAAAGACGTTATAGAAGTTTGGAAAAATACAAAGACACATAATACCCCTACTTTAATTGTAAATTATGGAGGGGTAAATGGCGAATATTATTGGTATCAAAATACCAAGGTTTGGGAAAAAGAAAGATTATTAAATTTCACTCCTAGAGGATTGGTGGATGCAAGGTCAAGACATCGAACCATGATTCCTGATGAAGAATATGATAACGGTCATATTTTAGTTTCTGAATCTTGTAATGAATTACAAAATAATGGGGTGAATATTAATTTAGGTTCACATGGTCAATTACAAGGACTTGGAGCGCATTGGGAATTATGGATGTTTGTTCAAGGAGGAATGTCGAATCACCAAGCATTAAAAGCAGTAACCATTAATGGTGCAAAATATTTAGGAATGGAATCCGAAATTGGTTCATTAAAAAAAGGAAAATTAGCGGATTTAATTATTATGGATAAAAATCCATTAGAAGATATTTATAATACAGAATCTATTATTCAAACGATGATTAATGGTCGTTTATACGATGCAGATACCATGAATGAAATTGGAAATTATAAAAAAGAAAGAGGTAAATTTTTCTGGGAAATAAGTAAATATTCTAATAATTTTCCTTGGCATCAATCTACAAAAAGTTTTATGGAAGGACAATGTAAATGTAGGGGGTGATGAATAAGATAAGTATGTACATGACATAACAAAGGTGTGTACACGACATACAATAGGTGTGGGCTTTAAGCCCACACCTATTGTATGTC
>JAHDFV010000383.1 GCA_020627985.1 Saprospiraceae bacterium | reverse complement strand
CAAAAAGGTGGTTTTGGTAGCAAGATTATCTGGAAAATTTAAAACGTTTACCCAATGTAGCGTACTTACAATCATCTATTTAATCTTTATCTTTAAAGCACCAATCGCACATGTAGTTCAAGCCAATATTATTAAGAATATTATATTTTTACTTATTTTTTGGACTATGTGTATCACCGTTTACTCTGGAATTTCATTTTTTACTGCCAATAGAAAAGCATTAAGCAAATTATATTAAACATCGAGTTGATTACCAGTAATTTCTCATAATTTCATGAGACCATTTTGGTTGTTTTACTACTGTTTGTGGAAGAAACTCCTTCATTACTGGTTTTATATCTAGAATAGCCGTTCCATCAATTGCGTCTAAATTCTTTACTTGAATTGTATTTAAAGATCTACTGACTAATTCTACAGTCGTAAGCCCTAATTTATTGGGTCTATTTTTATTTCGTTGAGCAAAGGTTCCAACTTTAGGAAAAGCAGTATTGTTTCTGGGATGTCTACATTGGGCTATTGCTTTTTCGTCTTTTACTTTATCCATATAAAAGATAATATTCAAATGAGAAAATGCTTCTATTCCATCTAAGGCATCTTTAGAAATACTCGGAATTAATTCAATGACGGAAATTATTTTCGACCATTGATCATCTTCAACTTCTATTCTATCATTTCGGACATATCCGATTGCTTTACACTCCATTCTATAACATTTTACGAATAATCAATTGATCATCTCTAATACTAAATATTTATAATCAAATTCGATAAGATTCAGTCTTTAGTAGTCATAGCTCTTATCTTTGTAATTATGAAACAAAATAGTAAAATAAAAAGATTCATTCTATTCTCTTTTAAATATAAACGATGGATATTTTCATTTTCATTATTGCTCATTGTTTTATTTTATTTTTCTTTACCTAAACCACTTTTTAAAGCCCCTACTTCCATTGTTTTAGAAGATAAAGACGGAAACTTATTAGGCGCAAGCATAGCAAAAGATGGGCAATGGAGATTTCCATATTCAGAAAATATTCCTTCAAATTTTGAAAAAGCGATCATTGAATTTGAAGACAGAAGATTCAATTCTCATATTGGAATTGATCCCAAAGGCATTGCTAGAGCAATTGAACAAAATATTAGAAATAAAAAAGTTGTAAGTGGAGGAAGCACGCTTTCTATGCAAGTTATCCGAATGGCAAGAGGAAAAAAAAATAGAAATGTATTAAATAAAATAATTGAGGCCTTTTTAGCGATTCGATTAGAATGCAGTTATTCGAAAAAAGAAATATTAGCCACTTATGCTTCACATGCGCCATTTGGTGGTAACGTAGTAGGATTAGATGCCGCTTCGTGGAGATATTATGGCAAACGACCTGATTTACTTTCTTGGGGTGAAGCAGCAACTTTAGCTGTATTACCCAATAGTCCAGCATTAATTCATCCAGGTAGAAATCGAAAAGCTTTACTTAATAAAAGAAATCGTTTATTGGATCGTTTGTACGAAAAAAATGAAATTGATACAATGACTTGTGTTCTAGCAAAAGAAGAACCTTTACCTAAAAAACCAATTCCACTTCCTAGACATGCTCCTCATCTCTTAGATCGTGCTGCATTAGAACATTTTTATCAAAAGAAAAATAAATTAACTCGATTAAAAACAACCATCGATCCCTTTGTACAAAAACAAACCAATCAAATCTTAAAAAAACATCAAGATCGATTAGCAGCCAATGGTATACATAATGCTTGTGTTTTAATTTTAGAAGTAGAAACTGGAAATGTCATTTCTTATGTGGGTAATATGCCAAATATAAAAAAAGAACATTCGCCAAGTGTTGATATCATTAAAGCGCCTAGAAGTACAGGAAGTATTTTAAAACCATTTTTATTTGCTGCTATGATTGATGATGCATCAATTCTTCCTGAATCTATTATTTCCGATATACCTACTCAAATGGGAAATTATCGACCTTTAAATTATTATAAAACATATGATGGTGCAGTTCCTGCAAATAGAGCCCTTATTAGATCTTTAAATGTTCCCTTCATTAGGATGTTACAAAAATATGGTGTAGCAAAATTTCATCATAAATTGAAGAAATTAGGAATGACCACTCTAAACAAACCACCCAATCATTACGGGCTTACTTTAATTGTAGGTGGTGCAGAAGGTAATCTATGGGATATTACAGGAATGTATGCTTCACTAGCTAGAGTTAATAATAATTTTTATCATCAAAATGGATGGTATAATCATTTAGATATACATCAACCTAAATATGTTAAAACTCAAAATAAAAAAGAAAAGAAACTAAAGGAAGAAGCAAATGTCTTAAAAGCATCATCTATTTGGCATACTTTTAATTCTATTCAAAATGTTGAGCGACCTACCTCTGAAGGACTTTGGGAAAACTTCGAATCTGACAAAAAAATTGCGTGGAAAACAGGTACGAGTTTCGGTTTTAGAGATGCATGGGCAGTTGGTGTTACGCCTAAATATGCTGTTGGAGTTTGGACTGGAAATGCAGATGGCGAAGGAAGACCTGGTTTAATTGGAGTGTATGCATCCGCTCCTATTTTATTTGATATATTTAATTTACTTCAGCAAAGTAATTGGTTTGATCAACCAGAAGATGAAATGGAAACCATTGAAATTTGTAAAGAATCTGGTTTTAAAGCAATGCCTATTTGTCCAAATAAAAAAAAGATTCGTTTACCTCTTATATCAAGAACTAGTAAAGCTTGCCCTTTTCATAAAATTATACATATTAATAAAGAAGGTAAACAAGTAAATTCTTCTTGTGAAAATATAAACAATATTGAAAATAAATCTTGGTTTGTATTGCCTCCATTAGAAGAACATTATTTTAAAACTAAAAACCCTACTTATAAAAAATTACCTTCTTTTAAAGAAAATTGTTTTGATAATCAAAATTCGAAACAAAGTCCAATTCAAATGATCTATCCGAAATTTGCTGCAAAAATCTATATTCCAATTGGTTACGATGGAGAGAAAAATAAATCAATTTTTAAAGCCACACATAGAGATCAAAATACCATTTTATATTGGCATTTAAATAATAAATATTTAGGTCAGACTGAAACATTTCATGAAATAGAAATCGATCCATATCCTGGTAAACATCTTTTAACTTTAATTGATCAAAAAGGGAATCAAATCGAACAAAAATTTGAAATATTAGAAAAATGAAATAATTATTGGAACGATATAATATAAAAAAGTGTATATATTTGCAACGATTAAAAGTTTACATTTTTAGTGCTATAGCTCAGTTGGTTTAGAGCGCTGCCTTGACAGGGCAGAGGTCATCG
>JAHDFV010000382.1 GCA_020627985.1 Saprospiraceae bacterium | reverse complement strand
ATTTGTATGCGATAAAAACAATGAATGCTGAAGCACCATTAAGAGGTGATATCGTAAGAAAAGCTACTTATTCTACAGATCCTCAAAATGGGGAAGTAGGTGTTACCCTAGAAATGCAAGGTGACGGTCCTCGTATTTGGGGAGAAATGACAAAAGAAGCCGCTTCTAATGGTCAAGCTTCGATTGCAATTGCTTTAGATGATGAAATCGTTTCTGCTCCTTCTGTAAATGAAGCTATCTTAGGTGGTTCTTCAAGAATTACAGGTGGATTTTCTATTCAAGAAGCAACAGATTTATCGAATAAATTAGAAATTGGTGCATTACCTGCAAAACCTAGAATTATACAAGAAGCAAGAGTAGGTCCAACATTAGGAGCTGAAAATATTAGAACGTCTATCATGGCTTTAGTGATTGGATTCGTCTTAGTATTATTCTTTATGCTCGCTTATTATAGTGGTAGTGGTTTTGTTTCAATTTTAGCATTATTAGCAAATATCATATTTATTTTTGCGGCTTTATCAAGCATGGGTAATGTATTGACTTTACCTGGTATTGCTGGTATCGTATTGACTATTGGTATGGCAGTAGATGCCAACGTAATCATATTCGAAAGAATTAGAGAGGAACTCAGAAATGATAAGTCATTATTACTTTCTATAAAAGACGGTTTCCAACACTCTTATTCTGCAATTATTGATGCCAACGTAACTACATTGTTAACGGCAGGCGTTTTATTCTGGTTCGGAATGGGTCCTATTAAAGGATTTGCAACTGTATTAATGGTCGGTGTTGTTTTATCATTAATTACAGCAGTTCTTTTAGGTCGTTTAATTATTGATTGGTGGACAATTGATAAGCAAAAGAACTTAAACTTCTCAATGGGTTGGTCGGAAAGATTATTCGCTAACTTACAAGTAGATTGGTTAGCCAAAAGAAAAATTACCTATGGAATTTCTTTAGCCATTATTATAGCTGGAGCAGCTTCTATGTGGTTCAGAGGATTTGATTTAGGTGTTGATTTTGCAGGGGGACACAATTATACTGTTGAGTTTCCTCAAGATGTAAATGTGAATTCTGACCAAATCAAAGAAACTTTAAATACAGCATTTGGTACAACTCCTACCGTTAAAACTTTTGATGGTGCTGCAAACAGATATGCAGTAACTACAAAATACATGATCGGAGAAGAAGGAGCTTCAGAAGAGGTAATTAAGAAATTACATGAAGGAATTAATAAAATTTCTCCAGTTAGTTTTGATGATTTTCAGAATCCTGAAAGTACTGGTGCAAGAGTAACGACTTCTAACATTGTAGGACCAACTATTGCAGATGACATTAGAAATAGTTCGATTAAAGCAACAATTGCTGCTTTATTATTGATCTTCTTATACATCTTTATCCGTTTCCGTAAGTGGCAATTCTCACTAGGAGCGGTAGCAGCATTATTCCATGATGTTTTAATTACTTTATCATTATTCTCATTATTATGGGGAATTGTTCCTTGGTCATTAGAGATTGATCAGGCATTTATCGCCGCGATCTTAACGGTTGTAGGTTATTCAATAAATGATACCGTAGTTGTTTTTGACCGTATTAGAGAGTACATGAATACCTATTCTGGTAAATCTAAAGAAGATGTCATAAATATGGCGGTAAGTTCTACAGTAAGTAGAACTGTGATTACATCTTTAACTACTTTATTTGTGGTTATGATGTTGTTCATCTTTGGTGGTGGTAGTATCAAATCATTTGCATTTGCTTTAATGGTCGGTGTAATCGTGGGTACGTATTCATCTATCTTTATTGCAACTCCAATTATGAATGATACAACGGATGAATTAAAAGCAGTAGAAAAGAAGAAACAAACAACATCTTCTTTAGCTAGAAATAAAGTGGTGAATCCTTAATAAAAGATTCTAAGCATATTATAAAAGAAGCCTTCAAGATTCATTTCTTGAAGGCTTTTATATTGAAAATAAGGTTGAGGAACTAATTTTTCAAGCAACCTATTCATAAGTATCTGTATTAATCTTATGTGAAAACCTTTCGCATTCAATGGCTAAAATAGGTTTTTAGTTAACTTTATGCTTTTAACATCTTATTGAGAGACCCTTTTACCCATTTAGCATCTAACATATAAACACACGAATCTTTTAAATTGAATTATTATGGCAAATACAAAAGAAAATAAACCAAAATCAGGATTAGGAACAATCTTAAAATGGGGAAGTATTTTGTTCTTTGGCTTCCTTTTTCTAATTGTAATCGCAGCGATAGCTATTCCTTATTTTTTTAGAGATGAATTAGTTGAATTAGCAAAAAAAGAAATTAATAATAATATAAAAGCTGAGGCTAATTTTTCTGATGTAGGATTATCAGTCTTTAAGAACTTTCCAGAATTAACCTTCACACTAAAAGATCTAACAATTGATGGTATTGATCAATTCGAAGGTATTCGTTTGGCGTCTATAGAAAATTTGGATTTATCTATGGATATCATGTCTGTTGTGAACAAAGATGAAGGACCAATTGCAGTAAATTCTATTACATTAGATAATCCAGACATCCATATAATTATCTTGAGAGATGGTACAGCTAATTATGATATCGCCTATACCAGTAATGACGCTAAATCAACAGAACCTACTGAATTTGAACTAACACTTTCTAAGTATGCGATAACAGATGGTGATTTTATTTATGATGATCGTAAAGGAGGCTCTTATTTGAAAATTGTTGATTTGGATCATTCAGGAAAAGGAGATTTTACACAATCCATTTATGATGTAGCGACTAAGACTAATATTAAAGGATTAACCTATAATAGTGGTGGAATATCTTACCTTAAAAATGCAAGAGTCAATGCAGATGTAACCGTAAATGCTGATATGAATCAATCAAAATATACCTTAAAGGATAATTCGATTAATATCAATGCAATGCGTTTAAATACAGATGGTTGGGTACAAACACAAGGAGAAAACGTTAATATGGATATCAAATTCGATGCACCTTCTTCTGAATTTAAAGAATTATTATCATTAATTCCTGGTGCTTATACTAAGGAATTTCAAGATGTAAAAGCAGATGGTAATTTAAAGTTTGCAGGAAATGTAAAAGGAACCTATAACAGTAGAAAATTACCTGCCTTTAATTTAGATTTAGATGTTGCCAATGGATCATTTCAATATCCAGATTTACCAATGGGGATGAAAGATATTAATACGAAAGTAAAAATTAATAGTGCAACTAGTGATTTAGATCAAATGTCAATTGATATTCCACAGTTTCATACTGTATTAGGAACTAACCCTTTTGATGTGCAATTGAAATTAAGAACGCC
>JAHDFV010000381.1 GCA_020627985.1 Saprospiraceae bacterium | reverse complement strand
TGTTTAGCGAAGTTGAAATTTCAGAACTATGCTCTTTTGTAAGTTTTATATCCTCATGTCAGAAGCTAGGTAGAATTTATAATCTTACTGAGGAATTTCAGCAGGATAAAGTTGCAGAAATGTCAATTTTAAGAACGACTAAAAATTGAATTATGTTAGAAATAAGATTAAATTGTGAAAATTGCGATAAGGAATTAAGACCTAATAGCAATGAAGCAATGATTTGCACCTTTGAATGTACATTCTGTATCAATTGTGTACAAAATATATTAAAAAATGTTTGTCCTAATTGTGGCGGAGGGTTTGAAAAAAGGCCAGTTCGTCCAAAGCAATTATTAATCAAATATCCTCCTACAAAGGAAAGAATATTCAAACCTATTGATAAGAAAAAATTTGAAAAACTACTATTATTAAATAAGGAAAAAGATCCAATAAAAAGGTGAAATTTGAAACTGCTGAGAACAAAATGTATGCGGCTATGTGGGCTAAACGCCCACAGACCGTTCTGTACAAGTAGAATAAAAACAAGATAATTACATTTAATGAAAAAGAATGCTTTAAAAGAAATACGAGATTTAATAATTAAGGGACAGCTTGAACGAGCAATTTCATCATTAATAGAATATTGTGAGAAAGGAGATTCAGGTAATTATGAAGAATCAATTCTATTATCGACTCAATTTCACATAATTGAACGAAAAGAAAGAATTGGATTAGGAGAATTTAGTCAAGAAATAAATAGAATTGCACAAGCCATTCTAAGGATGGTAATAGATGAAGAGCAAAAATCTCCTTCCTTTCAAGAGGATAAAGACAGTACAGAAAATATTGATAGGAGACTACTAGCAATAGAAACTAAAGTTGATAAACTTACAGAATTACTAAAAGCTCAATGGGTAGATCCTATTAAATTTCTTGAGAATGAATACTTTTGGAGGCATCTTGAACCCGGGAGTAAAAATTATTTGTATTCAGCCGAAAAGACTTTGATCTTAGAAGATTTACTTGATTTTTCTTCAGTAGTAATTCAATATGCAAAAACTTTAGAAAATGAGTTTATAAATAAAGTTTATCTTCCTTATAGTAACTTTATTAGAGATCTTGAACAAGATGCAATCAATGAGTACAATGGTCGCATAATGAAGTTAATGTCAAATTTTAACGATAGAGTAATATCATTTTCAGATGTCGTGAATTATATTTTGTGGGGAATAAAGGAGAAAAGTGATAATAAAATAAGTTTCATGAAATTTATTGATAAAAGATTTTCAATAATAAATAAGGAAGAATTAGTCAAAGATTTGGAAGGAATTAAAGAGTTAAGAAATCGGGCAGCTCATGTTGGAATTATAACCAAAATAGAAGCAGAAGATTTTCGGAATAAAGTTCTATCTATATTAAAGAATATACTGAACCGACCTTATGAAATAAAATAAAAAACCAGCACAGAACAAAAGCTAAAATGTCAATTGCCCCTATGCGGGGCAACTGCATTTAGCAAATCCATTAGTGGTAATGAATTAAAATGAAAGAGTTAATCGAATATTTAGAAAAAGGTATTGTTATATCAGATGAAATTGTAAATGCTCTGAAAGAAATTATCATTGAAAGAAATGTAGAAAAAGGTAAAATATTTCTTCAAGAAAATTCTACTAGGAAGACCCCAATATTTGTAGTATAGTGGATGCCTTAGAACTTTTTATAAAACTAGCAAAGGTAAAACCATACCTTACAATTTGCAACTAAGAATTGGTGGATTAGTGACTATATGACCTTATTCTATAATGATAAATCACTTCTAGGTATTGAAAGTCTTTCACATTCAAAAATCATGATAATAGAGCAATCACAACTTGAAAAACTATTTTCTAAATATCCTGAATTTGGATTAAAACACGGTATGAATCTTCAAAATAGAATTGCTACGCTGCAAAAAAGAATCTTTGGGCTTCTGACACTGACAGCGAAAGAAAAATATATGCAATTTATTAAGGATTATGAAGTATTCGAAAAAATAATCCCAAATTATCAAATCGCTTCATTTTTAGGAATTACTCCAGAAAGTCTTAGCCGAGTAAGAAAAGAAATCGCCAATTCCTAATTTCTTACCATAGATCAATTTTTAATACGATCTTAATGTTGACCTTTGTACTCAAAATCAGTACAATGGATTACATAAATTTACTAAATAAGAGATACGCTACTAAAGCTATGAATGGTAAGGTGGTTCCTCAAGAAAAAATTGATGACATTTTAGAGGCAATCAGATTGGCTCCTACATCAAGTGGCTTACAACCTTTTGAAGTTTTTGTCATTACGGACAAAGAGGTGAAGTCTAAAATAAAAGAGATTGCATGGAATCAATCACAAGTAACTAGTTGCTCGCATCTATTGGTTTTTGCTGCATGGGATCACTATACCGAAGATAGGATAAATCACATGTTTGATCTAACCAATGAAATCAGGGGATTTAAAAACAAAGGTTAGGAAAATTATCGCCAACAGTTATTATCTAATTATCCACAAAAAGATCCCCAGCAAAATTTCGAACATGCAGCTCGTCAAACATACATCGCTTTCATGTCAGGAATTACACAAGCGGCAGTAGAAGGTCTTGATAGCACACCTATGGAAGGATTTGATTCTTCTGCATTAGACGGAATATTGAGTTTGGAATCAAAAGGCCTAAGAAGCCTTTACTTCTACCTATCGGATACAGAGATGCAGACAATGATTGGTTAGTTAATCTCGTAAAAGTCAGAAAACCAATGAAAGAATTAGTGAACTATATTAAAAAAAAACAAAAGTCATGTTAAAAAAGTTACTAGGTATTGCGCCGAAACTAGAATCAGATGGATCTTATAGTCCTTCAAGAATAGCACTAAAAATGAGTGTGTCTGATGTAACAGATTTTGAAAATATCTCTTACAAAAAATACAGCGGAAAGAAGAAGAAGATCTTAGTAATCTGTACGGAAGAAAAGAATCTAAGAATGAAAAACGGCAAACACTTTTCTACTGGAAACCATCCAGTGGAATCCTTGTTGCCAATGCTTCATTTAAAAAATGCGGGTTTCGAATTTGAAATTGCTACGTCAACTGGAAAACCAGCCATTTTTGAAATGTGGGCTTTCCCGAAGAAAGATGAACATGTTAATGCTATTTACCAAGAACATAAATCAAGTTTTGAAAAGCCACTAAGCCTTTCAGATTTCATAAGCAAATCTTTCAACCAATCCGATGACTATGCAGCTGTATTTATCCCTGGTGGTCATGGAGCTATGATTGGTATTCCTGAAGATAGGAATGTTGCTAAAATACTTAGATGGGCTAATGAAAAAGAATT
>JAHDFV010000380.1 GCA_020627985.1 Saprospiraceae bacterium | reverse complement strand
AACCACTTCTTGGAGTGTTTCTCCGTAGGAAATTTCAATATCTAAAACGATATCTACATCTGTTTTAATTCGAACATCTTTGGTTTCATAACCCGTATAAGAAACAGAAATAGTAACGGAATCTTTTGGAACTCGTATAGAATAAAAGCCATATTCATTTGAAATCGCTCCATCACCTGTTTCTAAAATAAAAATAGTGGCACCGATCATGGTTTCACTAGAAGCTTCATCTTTAATGTAGCCACTAACGGTAACAGTTTCATTTTGTCCAAATAAAAATGAATTCATAAAAAGGATAAGAAATATTATTATGCTTTGCGCTTTCATAAAAATGATTTATACAAATTCGTCTCTGAGGTAATCGTCAGTTACCACTCGAGTATGAGTAAAGGAATCATGCCAGGGAATTCTTCCTGATTTTAGAAGTATGGTAAAAACATCTAAAATTGTAAATCGAATAATAGTTCTAAATAAGCAATCAATAAAATTTAATTTTCGATCAGTCAAATTGATAACATGCGTCCTTGTGAAAAACTTTCCTATAGTTTTGCCAAAGATTGCTTCGGTTAACCAAAAATAAAAGAAAGGAAAAAAGATTAAATTAAATCCTGCAAAAATTGAAAAACGTTCAGCAAAGGACGTTTCTTCCATAAAATTTACATCGATAAACATTAAAAATAAAAAATAAGAGATACAAAAACCTATATCTAAAATAAGCGAAACGCTGTCCTTGACTCGCCAAAAAATATTGATGTTCTTGTTCAAAAGAATCTAAAGTTTCCAAAGTAGAAATAATTGAATTTTCTGGCAAAGATAAGCCTTTCAATGGAAATTAAACAGAACTTAATGAATAGAGTTCATCTAAAAAAGGTTAAAAATGAAAGGTAAATATTCATTATCTTTGTTTCTCAAATTTATCCTCAATGGAATCTAAAACAAAACGACCTTTATTTCGTCTTTTTACTTATTTAAAGAATTATCGATTCCAATTTTGGTTTTCAAGTACCAATGCCATTTTAAATAAAATTTTTGATCTCATGCCACCTATTTTGACAGCATGGATTATTGATGCGGTTAGCTTGAATACGCCTTCTTGGATTGAGAACATTTTTGGTATCTATAAAACAGAATCGGTCATCTTTTTTCTAGGAGTGTTAACTGCTTTTATCTTAATTATGGAAAGCTTTTTTGAATGGTTATATAAAAAAGGATTTTTAGTATTGGCTCAAAATGTTCAGCATGATATGAGAGTTGATGCATATGATGCATTACAAAGAAGAGAAATTGCCTTTTTTGAAAAAGAAAGAACAGGCAATTTAATGTCTATTTTGAATAATGACATTAATCAGTTAGAACAATTTTTGAATACAAGTTTTTATCAAATTTTACATATCATAACCTTATTTATTTTTGCATCCATATCATTGTTTACTGTTTCTCCTAAATTGGCGTTGATTGGTTTAATACCCATGCCTTTTATTTTTATAGGTAGTATGTACTATCAAAAATTGATATCCCCATTTTATAAAACAATTAGGCAAAAAGTAGGCGCACTAAGTAGCCGATTAGAGAATAATATTTCGGGTATTATGGTTGTTAAAAGTTTCACAGCTGAAAACTTTGAAACTGAAAGAGTTAGGCAAGCATCTGAAGAATATAAATTTTCTAATTACGATGCTATTCGATTTAACTCGTTGTATGTTCCTTTGATTCGTATACTCATCACAGTTGGCTTTGTTTCCGTATTAATGGTTGGTAGTTTTATGATTATCAATCAAACGGGTGAAATAACGTTAGGAGCATTAGCTTTTTTTTCCATGATGATCCAAAGAATGTTGTGGCCCGTTACAGGTTTGGGTAGAATCTTTGATGAATATGAAAGAGCAAAAGCATCAGCGCTTCGTGTTTTTGATTTAATGGATGGAGATTCAGCAATTAAAGATGGTCAAATTTCACTTCCTAAAATCAATGGAGATATTGAATTAAAAGATGTTGGATTCCAATATAATAATGATCAATCCGTTTTAAAACGAATTAATTTAAATATAACTGCAGGAGAAACAGTAGGAGTAGCAGGAACAACTGGTGCAGGTAAAACAACTTTAATTAAATTATTGCTTCGATTGTATGATACAACAACTGGTCAAATTAGTATTGATAATACATCGATTAAGGATTTAACATTAGAAAATTTACGTCAAAATATAGCTTTAGTCAGCCAAGATGTTTATCTCTTTCATGGTACTATCGAAGAGAATATAGGATATGGAATGGCTAATGCTTCTCATGAAGAAATTATCAAAGCAGCTCAAAAAGCCGAATTACATGAATTTGTGATCTCCTTGAAAGAAGGTTATCAAACCATAGTAGGAGAGCGAGGAATCAAATTGTCTGGAGGGCAAAGACAACGATTAAGCATCGCTAGAGCAATTCTTAAAAATGCACCGATCTTAATTTTAGATGAAGCAACGAGCTCTGTTGATACGGAAACAGAGAAAGCCATTCAAATGAATTTGGATGAATTGACTCAAGGAAGAACAGCTATTGTTATTGCGCATCGATTAAGTACGATTAAAAAAGCAGACAAAATTATAGTCTTAGATCAAGGAACAATTGTTGAACAAGGATCTCATCATAGTTTGATTCTTCAAAATGGCATTTATGCCGATTTATGGAAAATTCAAATCGGAGAATTGGTTGAATAAATTAAAATTAGAACAATGAATAAGATAAGTGGGCAGATCATAGATATATTTAATAAAAAGATATTTAAAGGAACAGTTTGTTATGCAGATGGCAAAATTGTAGAGATTATAGAAGAAGATCATAATGAAGATCAATATATTTTACCTGGCTTTATAGATGCACATGTTCATATAGAAAGCTCAATGTTGACTCCAAGTGAATTTGGTAGAATGGCTCTACCACATGGAACCGTCGCCACTATTTCAGATCCTCATGAAATTGCTAATGTTTTAGGGATTGAAGGCGTAAAATATATGATTGAAGATGCAAAACACACCGCTTTAAAAATAAATTTTGGTGCACCTTCATGTGTCCCTGCCACCGTTTTTGAAACCGCTGGAGCAACAGTTGATTTAGCTGATATTGAATATTTATTCAAAGAAGAAAAATTAGTTTATTTATCTGAAATGATGAATTTCCCTGGCGTACTTTTTAAAGATAAAGTCGTGATGGATAAAATTGCTTTAGCAGAAAAATATAATGTACCGATAGATGGTCATGCACCTGGTTTAAGAGGTGAAGATGCTCAAAAATATATTGATGCAGGTATAACAACAGATCATGAATGTTTTACGTATGAAGAAGCTTTAGATAAATTAAATCG
>JAHDFV010000379.1 GCA_020627985.1 Saprospiraceae bacterium | reverse complement strand
AATTATTGATTGTTAAAGATGATAAAGATTTATTTTTCGAACGAATTCAATTAAATGATATTGCGATTCAAACTGGTAAATTTTATTCTAATAGAGATACAGCTGTATTTTATTACAAAAAGAAATTGAGAGAATCTGTTTTGCCTTTTTCTCGTAAAGAAAAACAAATATTAAATTCCATTTATACTGAAATTAATGAACAGATACAACTTTTAAATCCTAAAATTAATGAACCAATTCAATTGTTAAAAATTAAACCCAATCATTTTGGCAAAAGTGTTTTTTACACCAGAGAAAATATAATTCTGATACCAGAAAATGAATTGGATAACTTGAATAAAGATAAAATGAAAGAAATATTAATTCATGAAATATTTCATATTTATTCAAGGAATAATAAAATGAAAAGAAAAGAATGGTATGGTCTCATCCATTTTACAAATTCTCTAATAGATACTAAAATTGATAAAATTAACATTCCTCAAAATCTAATTAAGAATGCATTGTCAAACCCTGATGCAATGGATTATAATTGGTGGATAAGATGCAAAATCGAAAATGAAGAAAAATGGTTGATCCCTTGGTTATACAATGCACCCAAAAATAGTACAAGGTATATGGATCATTTGGAGTTAAGATTTTATGAAACTCAAGTAAAAGAGAACCATCTTTTTGTGATAGAAGATTCCTTTTTTGGCATAAAAGATATTGAAACGGAATTTTATAAACGTATAACAAGAAATACGGACTATATTATTCATCCAGAAGAAATTATGGCAGATAATTTCATGTTTGCAGTTATGTATCAAAAAGATAGATCGGTCATCGATCAATTTTCAGAAGAAGGTCAACAATTAATCTTAGATTTTATTTCTTTATTGGAAAAATGATTTAACGACTATTCTACTAAAAGAAATTGAATTATTTCTAAATTTGCAATCTGAAATTAATTCAATGAATACAAATTCGAAAAAGGATACTTTTTTACAAAAGATATTGACATATAGTCTTTATCCTTTCATTCTTTTTGTACCGATCTTCATTGGAATATGGATGATAAATGCTGGATTTAATGATTTAGCCATTGTAGGAATCATTTCAATTGGAACAGCTTTATTGATCGTAGCTTTAGAATATTTTCATCCAGAGCATAACCAATGGAGACCTGAATGGAAAGTCCTTAAAGTAGATTTAATTCATCTTTTGGTTACTTCAGTTTTTCCGCCAATGCTATTTAAAGCTGTTTTAGCGATGGTCTTTCTAGCTTTAGCTCAATTCATTTCTCAAAATGTAGGATTTGAATTATGGCCACATCATTGGCATTTATTCTTTCAAATGATTTTAGCCATTCATTTGGGAGACATGGGTTATTATATTTTGCATAGAGCATTGCATGAAATTCCAAGAATATGGCCGTATCATGCGGTACACCACAGCCCAGAAGAATTGTATGTAATAGCTTCGAATCGAGCACATCCGATTCAAATATTTTTCACATTTGGAATGCAAATGATCATCCTTTGGACCTTGGGGATTAATAATGAAGCGCTAGCCATGTTTTCTATTTTTGTAGCTGTAAATGGTCAATTACAACATTGTAATATCAAGATGCGATGTGGAATCTTTAACTGGATTTTTGCCACTTCAGATTTACACCGCTGGCATCATTCTATAGAAATTGCTGAATCAAACAGTAATTATGGAAACAATGTGGTTCTTTGGGATATCTTATTAGGTACTCGGTTTTTACCAGAGCAAGTTGTCATGGAACATGACCACATTGGATTACCTCATGGAACCGATTTCCCAGATACTTATATTGGTCAATTAATGGTTCCGTTTAATTGGGAAAAAGTTCGATATGATAGAAAGGGAAATCCTGAAGCCTATAAAAAAAGACTCCAGGCAGAAAAAGAGGGCAGAGTGTTTCCCCAACACTAACCAAATTCATTTTTAAATTATTCGAATATGAGTGTAGCCGAACAAGGGCGAGCCTTTTTTAAATTGATTGTTTTACTTTTAATGGTAGCTGCTGCAGTAGTAGTAATTTGGAGATACTTTAGTACCAATGAAGATTCTTTTACGCCAAACTTTGATATTGGTGAAGGAGGTAATGTCTCAATTCCAAAGGAAATGCAAATCAATTATATTCCCGCTGAATATGAAACTTCTGTAGATGAAGAAGAGATCATGAAAATCATGTCTAATCCTTCCATGTATCGAAGAGATTTTAATAGAATGGTAAAAACCGTTAATCTCGATTTATTAAAGCATGTAGCGAAGAGAATGAACTTACCTGATTCTCTTTCTCGTCAAATTGAAAAGGAATATCAAAGGCACCACAATTATTTAAAAGATCTCTACTATCATGATGTTATGCAATTAAAAGATCCTGGAGCATCTGATTATGAAAAATGGTATGAAAGTGATGCCTCTAATAGTGTTGATGTTTTAGAAGAAGTGGCTTCAAAATATACTTGTTTTCTTGTTAATCATGTCATTACTTCCTTAGTTAAAAACAATAAAGGAACTTTATATGTCAAGGGACAGAAAGTATATTCTCCTTGCTCAGTAGCAATGGAAGAAGGATTAAAACCTATGGTGAAACGTTTAGAACAATCTGCTTTAATTCAAGATTTTAAAAATTCTGAAGGAATTTTACAAGAAAGAATGGAGCGCGTTATTGCAGAATTAGCAACCGTAGAAGTAAGGGATAAAAAAGGATTATCCAAAGAAGTAGCTACTAAAGTTTGGGGCTATAAAGTGTCTTCAACTGATATAGAAATTACAGCAATTAGTATAATGAAAGTGGGTTTTAAAATTGATGAATTTTTTAATGTTAAAACCGATAATAAAAATAAAATCGTAAGGGTGACTTTACCTGAACCTAAAATTCTTTCCCATGAAGTTTATCCTAAAGTGGATAAATTAGATGTAGGTTGGATGAGGGAATTGAGTAATGAAGATTTTAATAATAATTTCAACATCTTAAGAAGAGAATTCAGAAAAGATGCTATGGAAAGTAACGTGTTTAATCGCTCAAAAAAAGAAGCAGAAGAATTAATGGAAACCATTCTTTTACCGATGGTACAATCCATTGATGGAAGATATAAAGTAAAGGTGGATTATAGAAAAAATAATATCTCAAATCAAGATCCTGATTTGAATTAAATTTATTATTACAAAAAAGAAAAGGGCATTATCAACGATAATGCCCTTTTTAGATAAGAAAGATATTAATTATCTTTTCTTTTTCTTCTTTTTCTTAGACTTAGAACTTTTAGAGAAGTACTTCTTCTTTAATTTCTTACCAAGAGGAGAAGCCATTTTCTTAATACAAGATCCAATTTTGAAACTGTCTCCC
>JAHDFV010000378.1 GCA_020627985.1 Saprospiraceae bacterium | reverse complement strand
AGAGAGGTAGGTATTGCGTTTTAGGAATTGGATAAATCGTTACTCGGTTTAGGTGGATGCCTATTATCTCTAATGAATTAAATAATTGAATCTAATTATTATCACAAAAAATATAAAATGATATCACAACAAACTATTCTTATTGCAATTCTACTCCTTGGTTTAATGCCAACAATGCTTTTAGGTGAAGTAATCGTCGAAGTAAATGGAAATACAATTTTAGCAACTACAGACAAAATTGGAAAAAATGGTTTTACAGGCTGTCAAGAAGATAAATTAAAGGAAACCTCTGCTTATATTTTCAGACTAGAACAACTTACTGGAGGCTCTTCTCCATGTGGAGGTTCTAGTTCCTTATCTAAATGGCACGTCATCTCTGAAAAAAAATCAAAAGTAGGAAGTGTAAAGTTTAAGGACTTACCTGAAGGGAAATTCAAAGTTACATGTATGATAGGAGAAGATATTGGATGTTTAAGAGAAGATGGTGCCAGGTCTATTGTTTATGGAAAAGTGGAATCCTCTATAATTCAAATAAGTAGTTCGACACAAACTAAACTCGACAGTGTTGTTAATAGTTTAACCAATAAAAAAGAATATTTAAAGGTGTATCCAAATCCTGCGAATGATCAAATTTCAATTTTATTCGAAAGCAACCAAATAGAAGGTATATTGAATCTTAGGATTTATGATATAACGGGTAATTTGCATAAGTCAATTCCTGTTAACTATACCAAAAGTACACAGCTTAATGTTGAGGTTATAATTTCATTTCTTAGTCCCGGAACTTATATAGTTACTCTTGAAAATAAGGATTCAGGACTCCAGTTAAATCGTAAGTTATTAATACAGAACAATTATTAACAATCAATCCATTAATGAGCTATAATCAATTCAAAAAGCAAAATTCATATATAATGTATATAAAGCATCTTTTATTCTTTACTTTGTTTCTGACTGCTAATTTTAATTTAAATAGCCAAAACGAAAATATTGACCCTACTCAATCCATATTACCTCCTTCGCCAACAGCATCAGAGTTGGGTAAATACGGAGATATACCGATAGGTTTGACTACTGGAACCGCAAATATTAATATTCCTTTAGAAACATTAAAAGGAGATGGAATAGATGTACCCGTTTCCTTGAGTTACCACGGTGCTGGGGTAAAAGTTGATGCAGTATCTAGTTGGGTAGGACTAAATTGGTCCCTAAACGCTGGTGGAGTTATCACTAGGACTGTTAGAGGAATTCCCGATGAAGGAGCATATGGGTTTAACAATATTGGGAATGAAATTCCATATCCATTTGACTATAATAATTCAGATCATTATTTTTTTCTAAGAGATGTAGCTCATTTTAGAACACATGATAGTCAACCTGATTCCTATAACTTCAATTTTGGAGGATACAGTGGGAAATTTGTTTTTGATGGTAATGGAAATATTAAAGTTATACCACATCAAAATATAAAGATTGAATGGTTTAGTAATGGGGCTGCTGCTAATTCATATTGGGAAATTAAAACACCGGATGGCAAAAAATATACTTTTGGAAAAACAGGGGCTATTGAAACTTCTAAAACACAAATAACCTGGACGTCTTCAGCCTGTAATTCTTATAATTTTGATGCTCCTGTACCCACAGGATGGTATTTATCAGAAATTAGTAATCCAAACACAGATGAAACAGTAGATTTTACATATGCATCTCATACAATAGAATACGAACAAAATTATTACGAAAAATTTAACATTGCACATGAATTTTACAATCCAAACATTTGTGGAGGATTACCATATACAGAATGCAAATCTGTAACTAGCAAAATTGATTATGGTGTACATTTAGTATCAATACAGTCTTCTTTTGGAAGTGTTCATTTTACAAGTGATAATCAAAGGTCAGATATATCTGTACTCTCAGGTAATAATCGCTTAAAAAAAATAGAGTTTAGAGGAATAAATGGTGTCATAAATAAATCATTCGATCTTACTCAAGGATTCTGGATGGCCTCTTCAAATAATATTTCAGGTAATCTGAAATCAAAATATAGAATGTACTTATGGAAAATAACGGAAAAAAGCAGTAATGGTAGTGCAAAACCGCCTTATATTTTTGAATATAATAATGGGAATTTACTTCCCCCTCGATTATCTTTTAATCAAGATCATTGGGGATTTTACAACGGTGAAAATAATAATGCAAACTTTACACCCTACTTAGAAGATATTGCAGGCCATTTTCCTCATAACTTAATTGGTGGCAATAGAGAATTAAATGCCCAATACAGTCAATATGGAGTACTTAAAAAAATAACATATCCTACAGGTGGAATTTCTAATTTATACTATGAGCAAAATGACTTAGGGATATGTGAAAACCAAGAGATTAGAAATGATGCTTCATCTAGTGCAATAGCTACATGGTCTCATCCAAGTAATAATCCTCCTCAAGCATATTCTGAAGTTTCAACTTTCACAATTGATAAAACTCAGCAAGTAAGAGTTGAATATGATTTAATTATTACTGGATGTAATCCTTCTGCTAAAGTTGAACTAAGACAAGCAGGATCAAGTTCTGCTTTAATGTCATGGGGCGGAAGCTCCTCATCCTGTCCTTCTTTATTAAGTGCAAATGATTTCATTATGCTTAATCCAGGCACTTATGAAATTGAAGCTAAGGTTGAAAATGGAGTGCCAACACAATCAACCAGCACTAATAATAACTATAATGATCCTATTTATCAAAATGGCGAAGAAGCTAAAATAATGGTTCATTATACTGTTGGTCAAGGGTATCAACAGATAGTAAATGAACCAATAGGCGGGATAAGAGTCTCTAAAGTTACAACAAATGATAACAATGGAAATGTTAGTGTTAAAAAATATCAATACACAACGCTTACTTCTCCCTCTGGATGTAACGATTTGTCAAGTGGAAAACAACTAACAAGAAGACCGAAATATGAACTAGTAGAAGATAATTTTATATACGTTGGTAGTAATGGTGGCGCTCAATGTGCATGGATGAGTTGTAAAACTATTGCAGCTCAGTCATCTTCATATGCTCACTTAACAAGCTCAACGGGAAATTTCATTGTTTACGAAGAAGTATTTGAGCTTAATGGTGAATTTGCGGAAAATGGTAAAACCTATAGTAAGTTTTCAGTCGAAGAAGATTTATCTCCTGAAATAGATTTGAATCTGGTATCATCTGGAAATGGCGATGCGTTCTATAATGCATTTATGGTTGGGATCGGTACAGATATGGATTTTAAAACAGGCCATTTACTTGAACAACGCATATATAACGCAAGCAATGTACTACTCCAAAAAGTTGAGAATACTTATAATTTTGATGAGACGGTCAATAAAACTTCGG
>JAHDFV010000377.1 GCA_020627985.1 Saprospiraceae bacterium | reverse complement strand
TGCCTGTATTAATGCAGATTTATAATAAAGGAATAAAAAATGGATTAAATAATTTAAAAATTTTAAATGCTGAAGAAATAAAAGAAATAGAACCTAGTGTAAATGGAATAAAAGCAATTCTTGTTCCCAATGCTGGAATAATAAGTTATAAAGAAGTAGCAGAAGTTTTATTAAACGAAATTAAAAAGAAAAAAGTCAAAATATTTCTTGGGGAAAAATTAGAATCCGTCGTTGATTCTAAAAATAATTATTTGCTAAATACAAGCTCATTAAATATAAAAACAAACTGGGTAATTAATTGTACGGGTTTGTATGCAGATAAAGTGGCAAACCTCTTTTTGAAAAACAAATTGGATAGGAAAATTTTACCTTTTCGAGGTGAATATTTTGAATTAAAAAAAGAAAGTGAACATTTAGTCAATGGATTAATTTATCCTGTTCCTAATCCTTCTTTTCCATTTTTAGGGGTTCACTTTACGAAGATGATTGGAGGAGGAGTAGAGGCGGGACCTAATGCTGTTTTAGCCTATGCAAGAGAAGGATATAAAAAATCGAATATTAATTTTTCAGAATTATTTGAAACGATTTCTTTTTCTGGTTTTCATTCTATTACCAAAAAATATTGGAAAGATGGCTGGATGGAAATGAGGCGTTCTTATTCAAAAAAATTATTTACAGCCTCTTTACAAAAATTAATACCCGCTATTCGAGAATCAGATTTGATCAAAGGTGGAGCAGGAGTGAGAGCAACTTTGTGTGATAATAAGGGTAATTTATTTGATGATTATGTCATTATAGAAGAAGGAAAATCTATGCATATTTTAAATGCGCCTTCACCTGCTGCGACTTCTTCATTGTCGATTGGATTAACATTGGCAGAGAAAATGATTCATAAAATAAATGAAATCCCTACATTTGAAAACAATTTAAAAAATGGATAAAGCATATTTTCAACATGAAACGGCCATAATTGATGAAGGAGCTGTTATTGGTAATGGGACTAAAATTTGGCACTTTTGCCATCTAATGCCTAATTGTAAAATAGGGGAGAATTCGAGTTTAGGACAAAATGTATTTGTTGCTTCTAATGTAAGTCTAGGCGATAATGTAAAAGTCCAAAATAACGTCTCTATTTATGAGGGAGTTATATGTGAAGATAATGTATTCCTTGGTCCCTCAATGGTTTTTACGAATGTAATAAATCCTAGAAGCGGCGTAAGAAGAAAAAATGAATATAAGAGCACAATCGTTAGAAAAGGAGTTTCTATCGGTGCGAATGCTACAATAGTTTGTGGAATAGAAATTGGTAAATATGCATTTATAGGTGCTGGGACTGTCGTTACAAAAGATGTTGCACCATATGCCTTAATTATTGGTAACCCTGGTAAACAAAAAGGGTGGATGAGTGAACATGGTAGCAAATTGTTCTTTATTGAAGGAAAGGCAATTTGCGATGGATCAGGAGAAACTTACCAATTATTTGAAGGAAAAGTATCAAAATTATAAGTCTATTAAATAATCCTTTAGGATAAAAAAAGCATACCTAATATTAGGTATGCTTTTTTTATGAATGTAAGGTATTGTAGAACTAAGTTTCTAAAAGTACATTTGTGTTTAATTAGACTTAATCTAATTAAAAATTGAAAAATAATGAACAGATATACTTTGATTTTATTTTCCCTCTTAATATTATCGCTATCCTCTTGTAAGGATGATAAATCAGATTATGAGATACCTACGACATATAACTTCACTAATGTAAGTTATCAAGGACAATTGGACCGTTTAGGTATGCTTGCTGAAATGAAATCATATTTAAATACAACAACTGATGACAATTCATCATTGGATGCGGCTCGTTTAATAGCCATGTATGAAAATTCAAATCCAGCGGTAACGAATTGGTCAGGCACATATGGAGAGACGAAACAATTGAAAAATAAAACGAATACTGCTGCTCAAACAACTTTCGAAAATTTATTATTAGCAGCTGCAGCAGATAGTCAAAATAATGGAGTGGCTTCTGAAGGAACTGCTGGTGTTTTGACTTCCTTAGATGGAGAAAAGAAATACTTTGTAAATGCTAAGGGAATCGAATATACACAAGTAATTGAAAAAGGATTAATGGGGGCTTGTCTTTTGCACCAAGCAACAGCAATTTATTTAGAGCCAGGTAAAATGGATGTTGATAATACAACAATTATAGAAGGAGAGGGGACTGAAATGGAACATCATTGGGATGAATCTTTTGGATACTTTGGCGTACCAATAGATTTTCCAACTAATACTACTGGAGTTGTTTTTTGGGGAGATTATTGTAATGATAGAGATGAGTTAATTGCTACAAATAGTCCAATAATGGATGCATATATTAAAGGACGTGCGGCTATTTCCAATAATGATTTGTCAACTAGAGATGAGGAAATTACCAATATCAGAACGAATTGGGATAGAGTAGTAGCAGGTACGGCACTTCATTATATAAATAGTGGTATTACGAATTATAATGATATGGCTAAAAGAGCGCATGCATTAAGCGAAGCTGTAGCTTTTACTTATAGTGTAACTTTTAATCCTGATGCAGTTTTAACAACGAACCAATCCAATGACATTTTAAATTTAATTGGAGGAAATACGGATTTTCAAAATATGGACTTATATAATGTAAGTATTTCAGATCTTGAAAATGCGAGAGATCAATTGGCTTCAATTTATAATTGGACAAGTATAAAAGAACAATTTTAAGATGAGAAATTATTTATTTCTATTTCTTACTATACATTTATTATTGGGATCATGTAAAAATGATCCCAATAGTTGTGGTGATGGTAATTACGATCAATCAATACTTTTAGAAAATATTGGACAAGATTTAATTCTTCCCAATTTTAATGCTTTAAAAGCTAATTCAGAATTATTAAATAATAATGTTCAAGCTTTTATTAGTAATCCCTCAACGAGCAATTTAGAAATTGTAAGAACATCTTTTCGTTCTACTTATATGAATTGGCAAAATGTTGAGATGTTTAATTTTGGACCTTCTGAATCAGTTCAGTTAAATACTAAAATTAATAATTTTCCCATATCGCCAATTTTATTAGAAGCGAATATTTCAGCTGGTTCGTACAATATTGAAGCTCCAGAAAATTATTATAGTGGTTTACCCGCATTAGATTATTTATTATACGGAGTAGGAGTGAATGAAACAGAAATTTTAAATACATATATTAATTCTGAAGGACATAGATTGTATTTATCAGATGTAACGACTTCAATGTATAATAATATTAAAACAGTTACGGACGAATGGAATAATAATTATATTAATGATTTTATATCGAATAAGGGAACTGCTGCTGGTTCTTCTTTGAGTTTAATTATAA
>JAHDFV010000376.1 GCA_020627985.1 Saprospiraceae bacterium | reverse complement strand
AATACTAAAATTAAAAGAAAATGTACCTGATCACTTACAATATATTATAAGAGATTATTTTGAAACAATTACAATATCTGATCATTCAATTAATCAAGTGAACATCCATAAAAAAGAAAATAAATATGAAATAGAAATTCAGACTAGTTCTTTAAAAGAAAAATATGATGAACAAAAAACAGCAATTCCCCTTAATGATCTTTTAGAGATCGGCATTTACAATAAAGATCAAGAATTAGTTACTTTACATCAAGTAAGCGTCAATCAAGAAAATAATACATTTAGATTTGAAATTGATGAAATACCAGAATTTATAAAATTAGATCCTAATTTGCTAATTATAGAGCAAAACAAGGATAACAATATCTTTCCAATAAATTGATTCGTATATTTGCAGGAAATATAAGAATTAAAGAGATGAAAAGATTGACATTAATTTTAAGTTTTTTATTTATTTATTTTTCTGCTTTTACTCAAATTACTTTAGAGGGTCTTGTCCTTTTGGAAGATACGAATGAACCTGGTATTGCCGTTAGTATTCTTGAAGAAGGTACAAGTAATGGTACAATAACTGAATATGATGGCACATATAAACTAGAGGTAAAAACATTACCTGTTAATTTAATTTTTTCGTACACTGGATATATTAGTCAAACGCTAACCATTGAAGATAAATCTCCTCAAGAAGTTATTTTAAAAATGGGAGACATTACCATTTGTGAAATTCCTATGGCTACAGATAGTCGTTTATTATATACAGCTAATTATTCTAAATTAAATCTAGAAGATTTAAAAATAGATAATTCTGTTTCTTTGGTTAGTGGGATGAATACGGTACCAGGAATTCACATACATTCTGGAGCCTTAAATACCAATAGAATTACTATAAGAGGTATCGGAAATCGATCGCAATTTTCCACTGCAAAAATTAGAGCATACTTAGATGAAATTCCATTAACTTCAGGTGTTGGAGAAACAACAATTGAAGATATCGATATGGATATGCTGGATAATATTCAAATCATTAAAGGACCTAATGTCAGTAATTATGGAAGTGGATTAGGCGGTTCTATCATTATGCAAACTCAAAAAATAAAAAGAGATTTTGCTAGTACAAATTTTGAATTGGGTTCTTATGGTTTATATCGTAATTCTAATTCAATAAATATTGGTACAGATCGTTTTACTACTCGGGCAAATTATAGTTTTACCGGTCAAGAAGGATATAGAGAAAACAGTGAATATAAAAGACATAATTTTTCTTTATTAAATCAATTTGATTATGCTGAAAATAGTCAATTTAATTTCTTAGTGAATTATATAGATTTAAAAAGTTTTATTCCTAGTTCCTTAAATGAAGATGATTATTTAAATGAACCTACCAAAGCTGCATTTACTTGGAATAAAGTAAAAGGTTTTGAAGATTATACTAAATTAAATGTTGGAGCATCTCATAATTACGGATGGAATAATTGGGTAAATACGACAAGTATTTTTGGTACTTTTTATGATGCATATGAATCAAGACCTTTTAATATTTTATCAGAAAATTCTAGAGTTTTAGGTGCAAGAACGAAATTCAATTATAATTTTGAAACGTTCCAAAGTGTCAGTTTTTTAAAATTTGGTGCTGAATATTTTAATGAAAAATATAATTGGCAAACCTTTAGAACTTATGATGGAGAATTAGGAGAACATTTAAGTGATAATGAAGAACGTCGTTCATATTATAATATTTTTGCGGAAACGGATTTAGAATTTGTTTCCAATTTAACGATTGAATTGGGCATTAATGTCAATTCAACTCGTTATGAATTAGAAGATTTTTATACCTTGGATTCTATTGACATTTCGGGTAATTATAAATTCAATGCCATCGTTTCTCCTCGAATGGGAATTAATTATTATTGGGATGAAAAAGGAGTTTCTTTTTATACCCAGGTGAGTCATGGCTTTAACTCCCCTAGCCTAGAAGAAACTCTAAATCCAGATGGTACTAAAAACCCAGATATTCAACCTGAAAAAGGATGGAATTATGAAGTAGGTAGCCGAGGAGATGTATTAGATCGTAAATTAAAATACAATGCATCTGTTTATTATATGGATGTCAAAGATTTATTAGTTGCAAAACGAATAGCTCTGGATCAATTTCAAGGAACCAATGCTGGATCTACTTCGCATTTTGGAATTGAATTGGATCTTAAATATGACTATTCTTTTGGGAATCAAAATCTAATTTCTCCCTTCATTAATTATCATTTCGCGAATTATAAATTTAATGAATTTATTGATGGAGACAATGACTATTCAGGTAATGAATTAACAGGAGCTATTCCTCATAAAATAAATGCAGGGATACAAGTAAGTTCCAAAATGGGTCTTTATGGTAATATTTTATATCAATTTATTGATCAAATGCCTATGAGAGATGATAATTCCATTTATTCTGATTCCTATCAATTAATGAATCTCAAATTAGGCTATAAAAATGTATTGGCTCAAAATAAATTAGAATTGGATATTTATACAGGAATCCGTAACATTTGGGATGAAAAATATGCTTCGCAAATATTAATTAATGCGGGAAGTTTTGGAGGCAATGCACCACGATATTATTATCCTGGATTACCAAGGAATTTTTATGCTGGGATTCAATTAAAATATTACTGGTAATTAAAAATAGATTATATTCTACAACATTCAGCTAATTTCATATAATCTGGCTTATCAGAGGCTAGTTTATGAATATATGATTCCTTTATTTTTTCTCGGTGAACTAAAAAAACACCAGGCATCTGAAATCCATCACCCAATTGTTTTCCGATACCATGACCATTCACCACTCCTTCTTTAAATCCTTGAATCCAAGTATTTAATCCAAAGAGTTGTTTAAAATTACCTTTTACTAAACCAAATTGTTCATAAAAATTACAATTAGCATCAGCAATATGAATAGCATTTTTTATCTCATATCGATTGAAATATTCATCTGCGGTCTGATTGTCAGACATATGAACAAAAACTATAGCTGTTCCATTGGATTCTAATTCTTGTTTTTTCTTAGAAATTTCACCTAATGCTGCCCTACAAAAGGTACATCCAAAATGCCTTAAAAAGATTAACATAACAGGTTGTTGATTAGACAATTGTCCTAAATCAGTACCAGTATTGGTTTTCATTTCTGCGAAAATATCTTTGTTAATATCTATCAAAGTTTACAAGTTTTAAATTCTATTCTATTTTATCAAAACAAGCATATATAAAAATTGTTTACAAATCTGAACGCATAAATATTCTATAACTGAAGAAAGTAAGTAAAACAATAAAGAAAATAGTTACAATTATGGCTTCTGTTGAAGGTAAAAAGAAAGGTATCCCCATTTCTTCTTCCATTTTTTTAGACAT
>JAHDFV010000037.1:615-21131 GCA_020627985.1 Saprospiraceae bacterium | reverse complement strand
CTGATATTTTTCTAAATTCATTCTTGCCTATTGGAGCAAGTAATGCATCATTTTCTCCATCATCAATATATAGTTCACCTTCCTTCATATAAATTTTATAGGCATACCCTATTGAATAACTAAAATAAGAACCACAAAATTTCTCTTTATTTTTTTTAGATATTTTAATAGTTTTGGAATCAATAATCTCAGGTTTTTTTACAGTTGATTCTTTATTTTTCAATAACATTCTATTGATTCTAACTGCTTTGCCTATTGCATTATTATTTACATTATTCCCCATAGTAATAACAGAAAAATCCTCTTCAGGAGTTATTAAAAACATAGCAGTTGCACCACCAAAATAACCACTATGTCCAAGAACTGAATGTCCATTTACATCAGCATACTCCAAGCCCAAAGCATATGACATTTCGTCTCCATTATTTAAAACACCTCTTGTAAATAATTTATCCATAAATTTTTCATCTCCTCCAATTTTACTATTACTAAAGTTGGCCATCCATTTTGTCATATCGTCTATCGTTGAATATAATCGACCATCGCCACAAGCTGTAAAATCATAATTTTGCTTCACCTTATTTTCTTGTCCATCTTTGCCATATAAAATAGCTCTATTCATAATTACTTTTTCACGGTCTTCATAGAAAAAAGTATTCTTCATTCCTAAAGGATCAAATATTTTTTCCTTTGTATATTCTCCTAGGGTTTTTCCACTTATTTTTTCTACAATTAAAGCTAAAGCTAAATAATTAGAATGCGAATACCTATAATCTGATCCAGGAACAATGGTTAATTCTTTTTGTTTTTGTAATAAATCAAAACCATCATTTGTAGAAAAATGTATGTGTTGTGAACGACCTGTCATTTTTATTAAATCTAAATAATCACGTAATCCACTTGAATGATGAAAACAATGCCTAATGGTTACTTCACCATTTTTGTATTTTGGAAAATCTTTTAAATATTTTTGTATCGGATCATCTAAAGAAAGCTTTCCTTCACTTTCTAATAATAAAATGGCTGTTGCTGTTATGTGCATCGCAACCGCACCTACTTCAAAAACACTATTCGGAGTTACTTTGATTTTGTTTTCTAGATTTGCTAGTCCAAATCCTTTTTTATATAAAATTTTTCCTTTGTGATAAACCGCAGCAGCAGCGCCAGCTTCTCCTTCATAATCTAAAAACAAAGAATCAATCTTATTTTCGATTTCAGAATTGTATTCTATTTGTCCATTAATAAGACAAGGGAAAAGAAAAAATATTAAAAAATATTGAAATTTCATTTTTGAGAATTTTAAGGTTTATTAGATTTTCGAAAAAATACAGCTTTAATTATTTCCTTTTTGTTAATAATTTGCAAATCATAAAACAATTGTTTTCTAATAAAAAAGATGCGAAAAAGAAATAAAAGTTGCTCTTCAATTCTCTTTATTTTCAGATTTATGAAAAAAGTCCAAAACATTTTACGTCCTTTTCGAAGTTTCGATATCTTAAGAGTAGAAACATTACAAAACCAAGTATAAATTGAGCGATACATCTTATATCATATCACTTGTTCAGAGCATCCGCAAAAAAGATGTATTAGCAATGCAAACGATATATGAGATGTTTTCTAAAGAAATGATGGCGACAAGTCAACGGATTACGAATCATCGTTCTGATTCAGAAGATATATTACAAGAAGCGTTTTTGACTTCATTTCAAAAAATCAGCCTTTTAAAAGAGGATCAAAAGTATGGATCATGGTTGAAAAGGATTGTAATTAATTCTAGTTTGAAATTGATCAAAAGTCGGAAAAATTTCAATTCTTTAAATGAAGTGGAACATTTAGAATCTGAAGTTATTGATCAGAAATGGTATGAAGAAATTTCATTTGAAGTGATTCAAGAAGCCATTCACCAATTACCTGATGGAGCGAGAGCCGTTTTCTCTTTGTATTTATTAGAAGGGTATAAACACAAAGAAATAGCGGAAGTGTTGGATATTTCTGTTTCAACTTCGAAGAGTCAATATAGATATGCCATCAAACTATTAAGAGAAAAGTTAAGCCATAGTTTATATGAATGATTTTGAAAAATATATTTTAGAAAACAAGCGTCAACTTGAGCCTAAAAAGGTCGATCCAAAAGTTTGGCTTGCTGTTGAGAATGAAATTCTCAAAGGCAAAAACAAACGCTTTCAATATCTAATAAAAGCATTGATTCTTGGAATTATTTTAAGCTTTGTTGCTTACTTTTTTTATAGCAATATTCACCAAAATCAACCTTTAGACGAAGAGCGAATTTTAGCTCAATATGATTTAACTCAATATAATTTCACTCAACAAGTAAATATTAAAAAACAACAGTTAGCTAAAGCTAGCGTACCCCAAGATAAAATTGAAGACTTCCAAATATTGTTGCAACAATTAGAATTCATGGATGGACAGTTTCAAGATTATCTTCAATACATTGAAGAAAATGGTTACCAAGAATTTATTGGAGATCAGATTCTTAATTTCTATAAATCTAAGATTGAACTTTTGGATAAAATCCAAAAAGAAGTCGAAAAAATAAATTATTATGAAAATTTACAGCCATCTAATTCAGACAAGGTTGAGATTCAAATCTAAATGGATTATTCCTTTTTGTTTTATTCTTTTTCTTATTCAAAATGTTGATGCTCAAATTACAGAAACATTGATTGAAGAAATAGAAGTTGCCGATGGTGCAACTATTGTTTCCAATATTCCTTCCGCAATTGACATTATGGTCAATGGAACAATGAAATGTAATAATACGAAAAATAGATATAGTATAAATGGAAAGAATAATGATATCCGGTTAAATATTTTAAAAGAATTAATTATTGAAACTTGGGATAAAAATACGATTAAACAAGAAACTATAATTTCTATTAAAACTGAAAGTGATGATACATCAAAGAAATTAATGAAGCAATTAAAAATTAATTTAAAAAACGGTCCAGACAATAGAATTGTTATCGATAATAATGTAAATATTTCTTCTTTTCATATGAAAAATAGCTTTTTCAAATCCGATGATTGCAAAATTCAATTGGACAATGGAGAAATGCATACAATAGAATATATTTCTATAGAAACTCGATTGAGTATTCCCAAATCATGTAACCTAGCTATAAAAGGAAATAAAGAATGTATTATTAGAATTGGGGAATTAGAAGGAAATATAGATCTGGAATTAAAGTATGCAGAAGTATATGGTCGCTCTGTTAAAAACCTCCGTGCTAGTTTTAGATCTTGCTATGCAGTTCATTTTTCCAAAGTTAATATAGCTGATATTAGTTCTTCTAATTCAAACATGGTTATACAAAAGGCTGGATTGGTAAAAATTGGAAATCAACCGTTAAATGACGCATGTAATTTACCACATGTAACTTCTAAAAGATCGCATTCAGCTCAATCTAAGTATATATTTGGTTCCGTAGAAAATTTATCAGTATCTGATTCAACCAATGATGACTTTAATATTAATCAAGTACTTAATTTAAAAGTTAAAAAAACTTCATATACCGATTTTAAAATTGATCTATTAACCCAGTCATTAAATGCTGAAGCAAAAAGTAGCGATTTAATTATTGCGAATATTAGTAATCAATTTTCTGAAATCAATATTAAAAATTCTTTAAGTACTATTGATTTATCATTTAATGAAGATGCGAATTATTTATTGCAAGTTGATCAGAATAATTATGTAGAAGGTAATCATCTTTTATCCAATCCGAAAAAAGTGGAGAATGGAAAAAATATCTTTCAAGTTGGAGAAAGTGGCAAAGGTGGTAATATATTTTTAAAATGTGATCGTTGTAAATTCAATATACAATAAATCATTTCGATAAAGCTTCTTGGGTTAATTTGAGCGGCTGGCTAATAAAAGAAAAATTAGATAAAAATTGTACCGTAATTATTTCGTGTAATTCAAACTCTTTTTGATGAGAATAAAAGACGCCTTCTTGGCGTCTTTTGTTTATATCTAAGAAGATATATTTATGTTCCCACATTTTTTCTGTAAGCGTTGATAATTGAGAACCAGGAATAAACTTAATTTCAATTACCTCTGCAGGTACAATTACTGTTTCTTCATTAGTACCTACAGGATGTACAATATCTGCTTGTATTA
This sequence comes from Saprospiraceae bacterium, assembly GCA_020627985.1. Lineage (GTDB taxonomy): Bacteria > Bacteroidota > Bacteroidia > Chitinophagales > Saprospiraceae > JAHDCE01. The sequence continues at coordinate 16,987 of JAHDFV010000037.1, read as the reverse complement.
AAAAATAAAAGGCAAAAGATAAAAACAAAATCGCTATAACTTCAAGTTTCATAATGCACATTTTAATGACAGTATGAAGCTATGACGTTTAGAAAAAAAATAAAAGTTACAGTAGGTTAGATATTTTTTTTAAAAACGAGATAAAGTACAAGTGTAAGTATTTCCTTTTTTGGATACAATATATAGATCACCATAATCACTTTCATCCAGTTGAGGATGTGCTTCTTCACCAATCAGTAAATTGACCATATTTGGAACGGTATTACCATGACCTACTATTAAAATATTTTGAGCGGTTGAATTTGCCATACGATTTATTTCTTCTGTACTCCCTGCATCATAAGGCTCTATAGTCACATTGATTTCCTCAGATAATGGCATAGCTGTATTCCATGTTCGTTTGTATGTCGAAGAAAAAATCTTAGTAATTTCTTTATCTTTTAAGACTTCGGATAAATTCAAGGCTCTCTTTTCTCCTTCAGGAGTTAAAGGAGGATTAGAAGTACCATCTTTCATTTTTTCAGCGTGTCGGACTAAATAAATATATTGATCTACATTTTCATCAATATGATTTTGTTCTTCCCCTACTTGAATTGTTAAAGGAGTACAAGCTTCACAGATCAAAAACACGAAGAACAATAAGATACTTTTACTCATGAAATTTTTCATAAATTCTTGAATTTTACGCTAAGATAATATTTTCATGAAAATCAAAAAAACACATTAATTAATACCCACACTTTTGTAAAAATCAAACAAAGCTAAATCTTCTTTTTCATTAAATTGATGTTCTATTTTTTCAATTAAACCATCTACATTCGTAGTTATTTTTTGCGAACATTTATGGGTAAATTTTTTATTTTCATGGGTCAGAAAGTCCGTGAAATGAATTAAAAACTCCTGTTCATTCAATACTTCTACCCTACTTTGTCCCCATTCCAAAACATCTAATTTTTTATGACCTTCAATCATATTTTTTTCATAAGAACCTAAAATAGCTTCAGGACCAATTAATATTTCTTCATCGATAATATATTTACAATTCGGACTCAGAATATTTTTCGCCGTTTCAAATTCATCTTGATCTAATAAATATCCAAACAATATAGCATTTTCATGTGCAATAGAAAGTCCAATATTCCCTTCATCATTTTTTCGAATTTCTTCATAATATTGAATGGTTTTAGAAAATGAATCTTTAATGGAATGAAAATTAATATTAAAATCCTTCAATATTTTTTTATTCGAAAATTTATAATTTGAATGAATATGCCACATCGGAATTCGATATTTTGCCACATTATTTTCGACAACATATTCTCTAGGAATTGAAATTAAATTGGTCGTATAATTATTTGATGCTTTTATTTCTTCTAGAATATTTTTCAAACTGGCTGGTTCAAAAGAAGTTGCATTGTAGGTTGAATGATGTTCTTTTATTTCCATTGCTTTAATTATCATTTCTGCTAAATCATCAACAAAAGTATAAGAACGATACACATCACCATTTTCTGGTAATAAAGCAACGGGTTTATTTTTTAATCGATAAAGCCAATAATAAATTCGTTCATAAATATTGTATCTACCATAAACGATAGAAGGTCTTAAAATAATAGAATCTATTTCAATATGAGAGTTTAATATCCGTTCGCATTCCGCTTTTTTATTTCCATAATATTCTAATAAATTTCCTCCTTGCATTTCAGAAGTGTAGGGCAACAATTCAAATTTTTCTGTTACATTACCTTTTTCTAATGTTGCTTTTTCAAAATCATAAACAGCAACAGTTGAAATAAAAATATAGCGACCTACTTTATTTTTTAATCGAGGTAATAACACAGTCAAATTTTCAGGCAAATAACAAGAAAAATCAATGATGACATCCCAATATTCTTCTGTGATTTTAAAAATATCATCCGAATAGCGATCCCCTTTTATCTTATTAAAATGAGAAAATAAATTAGTATTCGTTTTCCCTCTGTTAAATAAAGTAACAGATGAATTTGGGTATTTTTTTTCTAAAACTTCTAAAAAAACTCTTCCAATAAATTGAGTTCCTCCTAATATTAAAATCTTTTCCATAGCGCATCCTAAATTTAATCATTAATTAAACATGGGGATTTTTCTATTGGCTTCTATAAATAAAGTTGGATTTAAATAACCTTCATAATCATAGGCATATCCTCCTCCTAATGGCAAGGCAACATTATGTCTCATTTCAAAATGCAAATGGGCTTTATAATATCCATCTGCATTACCTATGGTTCCAATTTTTGTTCCTTTCCGAATAAATTTACCTTCTTCTATTGTAATTTCATCACAATGAGCATATAAAGATTCTACATAATTAAAAAAACCTTGCCCTTCTAACTTGTGGACGACACGAATTACATTCCCCCAACCTTCTCCTGCATCTCCTGCATAGGTTACTAAACCATGAGAAACAGAATAAATGGGTAAACCAATATCCGTATCACCTCCGCCTAAGCCGTTCCAATCATCACCCAAGTGGTGATTTGTTAAAAAACCTTGTGCATTGTAATATCCTTTCGCATTGGGTTTTCCAACTGGAAAATCAAAACCATCAGAAATGTATCTTTCTTTCCCTACAAATAAAGTATCGTAAGCTCTTTCTAAAACAACTTTAGGATCTTCGATTATTATTTCTTCGGGTTTTGACCAACAACTGATAAAAAATAAAATGGATAAAAAATAAATATATTTCATGTAAAGGTTAAATTATTATTTTATTTAGAATTCGATATCATTACTTAATAAGAATACCAATTTTTCCACCAAGCTTTTAATCTGGCTCTCATATTATTTTCCGAAGGATTATTTCCTGGTTCATAAAATTTCTTTTTGGATATTTTTTGGGGTAAAAATTCTTGTTGAGTAAAATTACCTGGAAAATCATGAGAATATTTATAATCTTTCCCATAATCCAATTTCTTCATTAATGATGTTGGAGCATTTCTTACTGATAAAGGAACGGGTAAGTTACCCGTTTCTTTTACGAGCCGCATCGCTTGATTAATCGCCAAATAAGAAGCATTACTTTTTGGAGAATTCGCTAAGTAAATGGCACATTGAGATAATAAAATTCTAGCTTCAGGCATACCAATTACATTAATCGCTTGAAAAGTAGATTGTGCCAATAATAACGCATTAGGATTGGCTAAACCAATATCTTCTGAAGCAGAAATAATTAAACGTCTCGCAATGAATTTAATATCTTCTCCGCCATTCAACATTCGAGCTAAATAATAAACAGCTGCATTAGGGTCTGAACCTCGAATGGATTTAATGAATGCAGAAACCATATCGTAATGTTGCTCTCCTCCTTTATCATACAACAAGATATTATCTTGTAAAATATTTATGACGGTTTTATCATCAATCGTAATTTCTTCTTCTTTGGAATGTGCATTAATGACAATTTCTAACAGGTTTAATAATTTACGAGCATCTCCACCAGAAAAGCGAATGATGGCATCCGTTTCATTAATCGAAATTTTTCGATCTTTTAGATATTCATCTTGTACAATGGCTTTATTTAAAAGTTGTATTAAATCAGATTCTTCTAAATGTTTTAATACATAAACTTGACAACGAGATAATAATGCAGAAATCACTTCGAATGAAGGATTTTCTGTCGTTGCTCCAATTAAAGTTACCGTTCCTTTTTCTACTGCTCCTAATAATGAATCTTGTTGTGATTTTGAAAAACGATGTATTTCATCAATAAATAAAATCGGCATTCTTTGATCAAAGAACCGATTATTTTCTGCTTTCGCTATAGTTTCTCTAACATCTTTTACACCAGAATGTACTGCACTCAATGTAAAAAATTTGCGATCCATTTGCTGAGACATAATAGAAGCTAAGGTTGTTTTCCCTACTCCTGGAGGTCCCCAAAATATCATTGAAGGAATATTACCTGAAGCAATTGCTTTTCTTAGAACAGCATCTGATCCAACTAAATGCTTTTGCCCTACATAATCATCTAATGTTTTGGGACGTAATCGCTCTGCTAGTGGTTTCATAAAAATTTCAATACAATGAATCTTATAAGCTTCAATATTACAATTTTCATTTGGGTTTTTGTAATTGAATTTCTTATTAACAAGAATGAAGTTATAACTATAATTTATGGAAGACTTAAAGGTTTCAATATTAAAAGAAAGAAAATTACAAATGAGTAAAAATATAATTTTTCCAACCTTTAAAAATCATTTGAAAATAGAGGTAGTTGTATAAATCGTTTTCATGATAATCAGTAAATATTTCATGAATTGAAGAATGATCAATTGTTAAAAAGTAACATAATATTTACATTATATGCCCAATAATAGTACATTTGCACAGTATTTATATTTTTAATTACAACATAGTCCATAGTTGGGTACTACTTTTCGATTTCGGTCGACTCTTTTTAAAAAGAGCACAAGGGTTCTAACTATGGACTATCATTTAAAAGAACATATATCATGGTTGAATTAAATGATGTTTATAAACAACATCTCGTCAAAATTGCTGAAGCAATTCAAGCTTCTGAACAGTTTACTGCATTCTTAGATACAGAAGAGGAAGAACAATATAAAGCTTTACAAGAGTTTTTTGAACCAGCAATTGAAGAATTATATGGTATTGTAGCGGAAGCAGAACCTTTACAGTTAAGAAGTTTCGAGGAGCAATTATTGGACGATGATTTTGCTGGCTTATATTTACCAAAAGCTTTAGGCTTTACGATTCTAAGAGGGCAACTGGATGCAAACTATAAATATGTTCAATCTCAAGATCATTTCCGTAATATCTTATTGTTCATTTGTAACTCACCTAATTTTGATATTCTAAAAAACAGAATTGGTCAATCTATCCAGGTAGGATTTTCTTTGAGTAGCGATATTTGGATTACCAATATTCTTAAAGACATCAAAAACAAACGAGTTAAATGGTGGTTACAAACTCAAAAATTACCTGAGTTAAGAGATATTTTAAATCGTAAGTCATCTTTCATTCGATACCAAAGGCAATTTAAATCTTATAACTATTTATCTACTGAATTTCCAAGTACTGCTCCTGAATTAAAAATCATGTTCGGTTCTTTGAAAAACTTTTTGAATTATAGAATTAATAATGATTTAAATAATAATGCCATTTATCAACCTTATACTGCCATATTAATGGATGATAAATTAGTGGGGTCTCCAGAACACACTTATTTGCTTGGATTATTTTTAAATTTCATGGAATTAAACGATGACTATAAAAATGTTTTAGAACCTTTATTAAATAGTCAAAGAAAAGATAATCCTAATTTTAATGATCAATATTTTGATTTCCTATTAGACCTTCATAATTCTAAATCACCGCATTTAGATACGGAAGCTGATAGAAGGTTTATGGAATTATTAGATATTGATATTGAAGATGATATCAAGAAACTATATGACACATTAAAAGTTGTTCATAATAAAGGATATGTCAATGAAGAGGTCATGGCAGTTGTAAAACAATATCACGAAATGCATGAAGGACTTTCTTCCAACAATGAAGCAATTCGTAGCTCTATCTTAGTGTATGCGAAACGTTTAATGGATAATTTAGAAGAAACGGATTATGCGGTTTGGTTTGATATGCATAAAGTATTTAATTCTTATATGCGCTTGTTTGGGAACGAACAATTTAACCAACATATTAAAGAATTAGATTTAAAATACCTTCGTCGTTTATTAAAAAAATATACGGACAAAAGAGGTGGAGATTATCAAGGCATTAAGAAATTTACAACGGCTACTTTCAAGGAAAATAATTTCATGAAAGAAAAGGATATCAAGGAATTATTTAAGACAAAAAGAAAAGTAAAACCTAGTCCTTCTAAATAATAAATTATAAAAAAGGTCATTCAATTGAGAATGACCTTTTTTTATTAATGATATTGATTTACTTCTAATATTGTTTTACAATATTTTTCAGGTACCGTTCTATACATGGGAATATTATTTACATCTTTTTCTCCAAACCAAATACCAACATGTTCTTCAGGAGTCTGGTCTTCAAAAGCTACTGTTACTATTACACCAACATCATCACCTACTTTTACAAAAGTTCCTTTTTTCATTTTCTGAAATTTTGAAAATACTTTTCGATTTAAAAATAAAAAAGTGCTGAACCATAAAGAGGATCAGCACTTTTAAACTTAAAATTCAATATTATTATTTCTTGGTAAATTGCTTAACAGCAACTTTTTCTCCATTGGTAATGCGAACCATATAATGCCCTTGGTTTAAGTCTTGTACATTAAGAGTAGCTCTATTTACGCCTTCTCCAAATGAATTGGTCATTTGACTTACTTGGCGTCCTAATAAATCTGTTATCGAAAATGTAACATCACTTTTTTGATCTAAATTAAAGTCAATATTTAATTCATTCGATGTTGGATTAGGATAAACATTTCCTACTTCAAAATCAAAATTAGCTTTACGAGGACTCATATTTGTAAAAAATCCATCTTCAGAAAATGGACCATAAGAAACTTCACACCAAGAACGAACTTTATATTCATATTCTGCTCCAGGTGTCAAATTATTTAAAACTCTAAAGTTCATACCATCATAATAAGTAACCATTTTAGTATAATTATCTGAACTACCTGCTAAACGAAAAAAGATTTGATATTTATCCGCATATATATAATCTGTCCATTCTAATCTAACTTTATTATTATTCAATTGAATCGAAACAAAATTCTCAGGAGTTAGACAAGGAACCGTTCTAAATTTCTGGATAGGTGTCATGTCTGTCCAGCTTCCATCTGTACATCTTGCTCTAACTCTATAATCATATACTTTATTTTGAGTTAGGACTTGTACAACTCTTGATGTAGATGTTGTCGTTAGATTCGTCCATGCAGTTGTTAAAGCTCTTCTATATCTAACTTGATAAAGTGTTGCATCAAAAGAAGGATCCCAAGAAATAGTAACTCGATTCGGATCCATTCCTAGATCTACTGTTACATTAGTTGGAGTATTGCAAGTATTTATACCTGTAAGATTCATTCCACCTGGAGAAAAATATCTTCCTGTCATAGGAATATCAATGTGTTCCATAAATGCACCTGTAAAATCAGGATTTCTTCCTAAGGCTCTATTGTTTCCGCCTTCATCTCCATAACTATAAGATGTAATTATTACTCCATTAGGGTCAGCAATATTAATTACATCTCCATTATTTGAAAATCCTAAGATTCCCGTACTTGATACATTTACAATGTCTCCTGGAATTCCTGTAGGTACACCTCCCGCAAATACAGTAGCAAAACCTCCTGCACTTAAAATCGAACCAGCAGGAAATACATGTCTTACTTGTACAAAATCACTTACAGTCCAACCTGAAATATCTATAGCCGTTCCACTATTGTTATAAAGTTCAACAAATTCATCTTGCTCTGGGTGTACAATTCCATCTCCATTCGCATCTCCAAATCCAGGATCAATGTCTGCATGAAATTCATTTATTATAATGTCTTGTGCGAATGTAAAACTAGCACAAAGCATTAAGAAAAAAAGTGTGTATAATTTTTTCATGGTTTAAATTTATGATGTGTAATATATAATTTTTGCAAAGATAAAAAATTGATTTCTAACGATGACTATTAAACTAAAACCTTAAGATATTTACTTTTTAATTCGCTTTAAGTGTACAAAATATTTCATATGATATTTTTTAATTATATTTCAACTCATAAACCGAATTAAACCATGTCTCGTACCATTACTATCCGTCATCAAATTGGATTTCATACTGTATTTCCTTCTCTTGATTTAGTCAAACGACCTTCAGCAATTGGCACCATTCAACCAGGTACTATTGTTCCCATTACAAAGGAAGAAATTGGATACGAATATGAAAAAGAATTATCTTTTATTGATGAAAATGGTTTAATTTCTAAACAGAATATTCAAAGTAATATATGGTACCAGGATTTAAATGGTTGGTGGCATTGGGAAGGCGCAACTAAAACTTGGGAAGAAATTAAAGAAGGTTTTCCGAGTCCTATTATTCCTCCCTTACCTGCTCCAGTTATCTTTCCAGATCAAACGTTTAATTGGAAGAATAAAATAAAATCTTCTGGTAGTATACCTACTACTTGGTTAAAACATAAAGGCAAAGGAGTTAATGTAGCTGTTATCGATGCTGGTTTTAATTTAAACGATTCTTGTTTTTCTCATTTACAATCGCAGGTAAAAACTTACGACTTGCGAAAAAACAAATACAACAGTTTTCAATTACTGAATGATTCAAATTTTATATCATTACTTGATGGTAAAGATGCGATGCCTAAAAATATACATGGTACTTCATGCCTTAGTATTTTAGCCGCTCAACATCCTCAAAAAGAATTGCTTGGTATAATTCCTAATGCTAATTTTCATTTATTTAATGTATATGAACATCATAAAGGTCCATTTAATACCATTATTATAAAACGTTCTATTGAATTATTTAAAAAAGCTATTTTATTGATTTCTAAAATGGATATTGATCTTGTTTCTGTAAGTATTTCTTTTCCTCAAGACGAAATATTAGAAGATGAATTGATACAAAAAATAATATCAAGTTCTGCTCTTTGGTTTTGGGCATTAAAAAGTCAACATCATCCTACTTTGGATAAATATATTTTAAACCCTTCTTTTCCAAGTCCTTTTTTTCCGATTCAAAAAATTGGAACAATGTTAGATCAACAATTGTCTGATCCTAATTCATTAGTTGTTGGAGAATCTGAAAAAGATGGGATAGATTTTTTAATTCAAAAAAATAAAATATCAATTCTTATTGGCGATAAAATTGATCATGATCGTATTTTAGATTGCAGTTATGCGACTCCATTACTTACAGGAATAGCTGCATTATTATTAAATGAAGAAAAGAAATTAAACCCTAATTACCATTTAAATCCCAAAACTTTTATTCATAAATTAAAAAAAGAAGCTACAAGATTTTATCAAGATTACAATCCTGACATTGATGCTTTTTCATTTTTAAGATTAGAAAAAAATCCAATAACCTAATGAAATATTTTATCTCTTTTTTAACCATAATACTCCTGCCGCTTATTTGTATTCCCTTACAAGCACAAATTATTTCTGATGCTTTAATTTTACATGAATTCTATAAATTCAACGGGAATCAACAATTAGAAATTGGTGATGAGGGCAATACTATTCCACTTGAAATATTAGGAAGATATGCCACAATGGACGTAGATATCAATCGAGCAGATTTAACGGCGCAAGATTTAATTGATACTTATTATAAGGATAATCCTTTTATAGGTCCTAATGGTGTAATGAAAATTGAACGAACTCAAAATTCTAATCCCAATATACCTGTAAATGAAGTGATGGCTATGGTAACAGGAGGAACTGCAACAATGTTTGATTCTTTTGCAAAAGGATTAACCTTATTTATTGTTGATCGCTTTAAACAAGAATTAAGTGCAACATTTTTTAGAAACTTTAAAAAGAAAATAGAAAAGCATGATGATTTAGAATTATTATTTCCTCAAACTCGAGTGACCTTGGGAGCCATTGATGATGATATCTATCAATTCAATACATATATCAATGAATTAAGAGATGCCTTTGTAAAAGATATGCAATCTTTTCCAACACATGCAGAAAGTTATTTAATTACGAAGGAAAAATTTCTAGAAGAACAGCCTGAACTTAAATTTGCTTTAGCAGATGCATTTCATATTACGGATATGTTATTAGAAGAGAAAATTAATATTCCTTCTTTATTTAATTACCTCGGAAAAGAAGCCTATATCCAAGGAGATTTAATTTCGGATAAAGTAGAAATCAATCGAATAAAAGGGACATTAACCCTAGCAAATGAATTTATCATTTCCTTGAGGGAAAATGAATTCAGTGATAACTGGTTAACCAGAGATGATATTAAAAATATATTTAGATATGATGAAGCACTTATTATTTATTGTGGATTAGAATATCAACGAGTAAAAGATATTCCTTTTGGTCATGGACAAAAAGCATCTGATTTTATTACTCTAGAAAATAGACATAAAATATCAAATGCTATTCGCAAAGCGCATGTTTTTGCATTACATATTGAAGAATTTAAAAATCAATTAAATGACCCTGCAACTCGAGATTCTATTAAAACAGAAATTCAATATAAATTATTTGTAAGTATTTTTGATTTATTAGAAACTCAATTTGAATTCGTGAATGAAACTGCTCAATTTGAAAATAAATCTCAAGAAGCCTTAGAAACCTATCATACTATTATTCGAGTTTTAGGAGAAATGAGCTTCGATTTAAAACGAGAGAATTATAGTTCTGCAATGGTTAATTTAAGTAAAACCATCGAACTCTTACCCATTAAGGACAATATGGAAATTGCAAAAGTAATCATGAAATATGGCACTTTTGCTTCTGAAGTTGCAGAAGCCAGAACACCCGATCAAGCCAGAATGGTGATTGAACGATATGCCATGCCAGTTGGTGGATCATCCAAAAAGAAAAGATCTCGTTTTGATATCGCTTTAAATGCTTATATGGGATTAAGTGCAGGGCAAGAAACATTATTTGCTGATAATGTGACTTCTACAGCTCCAATTATCGCAGTTAGCGCACCTGTAGGTGTTGCTGTAAGCACTGGAATAGGAAAAGGAGGATCCTTTAGTTTATTTTTCCCCATAATAGATGTAGGAGCATTAGCTACTTATCGTTTAAATGATAATGATTTTAACCAATTGCCTCAACTATCCTTTAATAATGTATTCGCACCTGGAGGATATTTGGTGTATGGCATTGGAAATGATATTCCATTATCCATTGGTGTCGGTGCGCAAATGGGGCCCAATTTAAGAGAAGTTAGTGCACAATCTCAATTCAATACAACTGAAGTTAGAGGTTGGAGATGGGGTGCATTTATTGCTGTAGATATTCCTATTTTTAGTATTTATAATCGAGGAAAATAATTTATTTTATTTTCCAAAAATAGAATGTAAATAATCATTCATAAAAATACCTTTAGGATCCATTTGCAAACGAACAGCATGGAATTTTTCCCACATGGGATATTTCTCTTCTAAATCCATCGGAGTTAAATAATGTAATTTTCCCCAATGAGGACGCCCTTGATATTTTTTGAATATTGTTTCCATATCTGAAAAATATTTTCGGAATTTCATCCCTTTATACATGTGAACGGCGATGTATGCAGAATCTCTTTGGTAAGCAGGACTTAACCAAATATCATCTCCTTTAACGAATCTACATTCTAATGGAAAATGTAAATGATATTCTTCTTTTTCTATTTTGGCTCTTAATTCTTTTAAGCAATCTGTAAAATGTTCGGCTGGAATATTGTATTCCATTTCTGTAAAACGGACTAATCTTGTTGTAGCAAAAACTTGGTGACTCCAAGTACTTCGTACCGCTTCACTAGAAAATCGTCCAACCATCCAACTAATCTTTTTACTCGTTGCAGGAATTAGACGACTGATTTCACTCATAATTTTAAAAATACCATTTTCCAAAATGATATCATTTAAATACTTCATGATCCCTCCTTCTTTGGGTTCATTATCCGTTATATTTGTGATTTTATATTGAACAATATCTGAATAAGGAAAATAATAAAATTCAAAATTTCTATTTTCAGTTTTATAAGATTCTAAATTTTCTAAGCATTCATTAAACGTACTTTTCGAATTTATTAATTCTAATTTATATTTCGGTGTACATTTAATTTTCATTCTTGTAATAATACCTAAAGCACCTATAGATATTTGAGCAGATTTAAATATATCTCTTTCTATTTCTTCCGAACAAGTAATTAATTCACCTTTACCATTGACAAAAGTTATCTCAACAACTTGTGTTGCTAAATTTCCTAAATGAATGCCTGTTCCGTGTGTTCCAGTAGAAACTGCACCCGCTATAGATTGGATATCAATGTCTCCTAAATTTTCTTGCCCCAATCCTATGTTGAATAATTCTTCGCCTAATTTTTTAATGTTAGTACCTGAACGTACTTCAACTATATTGCCATCCACTTCAATAATCCCTTGCCATTTATCTAAAGACAAAAGAATAGAATCTGTTTCTACTAACTTTGTAAATGAATGACCATTGCCTGCAACACGAACTTTATGTCCATCTTTTATTGCTTCTTTTACAATGCTTTGAATTTCTTCTTCAGAAGTAGGATACAGAAATGTTCTAGGATGACATTCTGCTGTTCCTGCCCAATTTGTCCATGTTTTATTATTACTCATATGATCCGATTTCAATCGTAAAATAATGATAATTTTTATTTAGAGTGAATTCCATAAACATAAATAAATAAAAAAGCCCTTTTCAATGATTTGAAAAGGGCTCATTTATTTATTCGAATAAATTCTACAACTTAGAGAAGTGTACAATTTGTCCTTCATATTTAAATAATTCATCTGAAGAAGTAGCATCTTTTTTAGCTGCTTCAAACTTTTTATTTAATTGTTTCATATAATAATTTAATCTCTTTTCTGTAATGTTCACTTTTGATCCATCCGTTATTGCATCTGTTACATAACCATGTAATAATGAATTGAATTTATTTTTAAATAATTGAGGATGACCAAAAATATCTGCACCAATTATATCATTTCCAGAAACAGCAATAAATCCAACAACATTTTTTGAATCCATTAATTTACCATCAAAAAACTTTACATAAGCATCTCTCTTATTCGTAAATTCATTCGATCCTTCTAGTCCTGTATACGTACCTGTAGATGTTTTTGCATTATTCTTTGATGTAAGTTCTCCAACTTTAGTCCAAACAGATTGCTGGTTTTTAGTTTCTCTTACTGTTTTTCTAAGACCATTTGAAGCTACATTATAATAACCCGAAAAAGCAAAAATCTTTCTTTTCTTTTTCGATTCTGCATCATCACCTTCAATGTTTTCATTTCTATATTGCCATCTCCCCTTCTCAACACAGTACACTTCAATATCAGTAATGGTCCTAGGGGGTACAACCACATTTTGAGCAATCACTCTATCTTGATTTCCACCACTCACTACATCACCTTGCATGATATAAATAGTTTCATCACTTTTGTTTTGAATCGTTAATGAATTAACAGCACCACTATCCTCAAAACGACCATACGGTTTTTTCTCTGTTACATAAAAACCTTTCGTTTTTATCCCTTCAGATAAACTTTTCATTTTTGAAGGTGCTACATTTTCATTGATAAATGATTCGGTAGCAATCACAGGATAAATTCTTAAATTTTCATGAGTTAATTCATCATTTTCAGATAAATCAATTTCAAATGTGTTGCTCGTAACTTCTGTTACTTTTTCTGGAGATTCTACTCTGTCTTCGTGTGTAACATTACAAGCAATAAAGAATGTCAACGGAAGCAGGTAAAGGAATATTTTTTTCATTGTATTATGGTTTGTTATCTATATAAAATTATAACATAAAATTATGATATATAGTTCTTTACAAAAATAAGAAAAAAAAAGAGAAGATGCTGCTCATTTTCCTTTCTTAGTAAAACTGGTTAGTTTTTCACATACTTTAACTAAAGAAGATTCTTTTCGATGTATCTTTAGCTTCTAATTTATACACTTTTTGGAAAAAATACTCATCATACAAACTGCATTTATTGGAGACGTTGTGCTAGCGACATCTTTATTAGAAATTATTCATCAGTATTCATCTACAACCAAAATTGATATTTTAGTCCGAAAAGGAAATGATCAATTGTTTGTAGAACATCCATTCATTAATGAAGTATTAATTTGGAATAAAAAGAGTGGAAAATATAAATCTTTATTTTCTATTTTTCAAAGCATAAGAAAACGGAAATATGATGCTGTAATTAATTGCCATCGATTTACTTCTTCTGGATTTTTAACTGCTTTTTCTGGGGCTAAAATTAAAATTGGATTTAATAAAAATCCCTTGTCTTTCTTATTTACTTCTAAGATTGAACATAAAATCGGTGAGGGACATGAAGTTGATCGAAATGCAAAATTATTAGAAGGATTATCCATTCCTATTCCTGAAGATAAGAGACCCAAATTATATCCTTCCAAAATTAATTTTGAGCATATTCCTTCAGGTAAATTTGTTTGTATCGCTCCAAGTTCTGTATGGAAAACCAAAGCTTTACCTACAGAAAAATGGGTAGAATTAATACAAAGAATTCCTGAACAAATACCTATCTATATTTTAGGTGGACCTAATGATCGAGAAGCTTGCCAAGAAATCATTCTATTATCTAAAAAAATGAACATAAAGAATAAAGCAGGAGAAATGAATCTCTTAGAATCTGCAGCCTGGATGAGTAAAGCCCAAATGAACTATGTCAATGATTCGGCACCGTTGCATTTAGCTTCTGCAATGAATGCTCCAGTTACAGCTTTCTTTTGTTCAACGTCTCCTTCTTTTGGTTTCACTCCCTTATCAGATTTTTCTTTTATTATTGAAACCGAAAAAAAATTACCATGTAAACCTTGTGGTTTACATGGTAAAAAAGAATGTCCATTACAACATTTTAATTGTGGGGATATTAACCTTAATCAAATAGATTTTTAAAGAAATTCTTTCTATTTTTCTTTCGTTTAGCTTTTCTAGCTTCTTTTTCTTTCTTCTTCTTTTCTTTTTCTAAATCTTTAATCGTTGTTCCTGGACGAGGTGGTTTAGTATTGGATTTTCCTGGTCGAGGTGGTGGTCTTAGGGTACCTTTTCCTCCGCCAGGTCGAGGTGGCTTACCACCAATAGTTGGTGTTGTTGAAGGTGTATTGGGTTTTACATCAACTATTACTTCTTCAATGACTTCTGGAGGGTTTTGCATGACATAATATTCACTTTCTGTAATCCTAGGTTTACAATCCAGATCAGCATAGAAAACATATTCCGGATCAGCAAAAGTATCTAAAGCCATTGCTTCATACTCAGGATCTTTATACACTCTTTGCATAAATTCACCCCAGATGGGTAATGCTGTATTCGCTCCTTGCCCTAAGGATATATCTCTAAAATGCACTTTAGGATCATCCGCTCCAACCCATGCTCCAGCAACTATATTAGGGGTAAAACCCATAAACCAACCATCTGCGTGAGATTGTGTTGTACCTGTTTTACCTGCTATTTGATTGTCTAATCCATATTTCCAACGCAAACGTCTACCCGTCCCTTCATCCACAACTTTTTGAAGCATTTTGGTCATGATATAAGCATGATCTTCAGATAAAACTCTTGTCGTATCAGATTCTGTCTCATCAGGTGCATAATCAGCAATTAAATTACCATTGGTATCTTCAACACGTAATAAATATTTGGGTTTATTGTGTATTCCTTTATTCGCAAAAGTGCCATAAACTTGTATCATTTCGAATAAAGAAATATTCGGCGTACCTAAAGCTATAGAAGGCATTTCTGGAACATTACTTTCTATACCAAATTGTTGTGCCAATTCCACTACTTCAGGAATTCCTGTTTTCATAATTAAATCAACAGTAATGGTATTAACAGAATTCGTTAAACCTCCCATCATGGAAAGCAAACCTCCATAGTCTCCATCTGAATTTCTAGGCTCCCAATCATTCCATTCTGTATAAGTTACTAAACGATTATAAAAGTAATCACAAGGGAGATAGCCTAGTTGTAAAGCTTTGGTATATACTATGGGCTTAAATGTAGATCCAACTTGTCTTTTCGATTTTACGTGATCGTATTGAAAATACTTAAAATTGGTTCCACCAACCCAAGCTTTAATTTCTCCATTTTTCGGATTCATAGCTAAGAAACCTGTATTCAATAAAGCATAATAAAATCGGAGGGAATCTAATGGTGAAATATCTTTTTGTACATTTCCTTTTTCCCAATCAAAAATAGTCATGGGTACTTTTTTCCTAAAACTCTTATTGATTTCTGCTTCAGAATAGCCTGCTTTTTTTAAGGTTTGATATCTTTTTGTTTTTTTCTTTGCTCTTTCTATTACAGCATCATCTCCCCAAGGTTTTTTGCCTTCCCAATGCTGATCAAAAGATGCTTGTAATGCTTTCATATGAGCACTTACTGATTCTTCTGCATATTTTTGCATTTTAGAATCAATGGTCGTGTAAATTTTTAAACCGTCCGTATATAAATTATAGGGTGTTCCATCTGGTTTAGTTTGTTCTTTGACCCATTCTTTTAATTCCTGTCTTAAATGCTCTCTAAAATAAGGTGCTAGACCAACGTTTCTAGAAATTAAATGATAATCTAATCCAAGAGGCAATGCTTTTAAACTATCACAAGCAGACCTGCTCAATTTCTTATTTTTATACATTTG
>JAHDFV010000037.1:0-574 GCA_020627985.1 Saprospiraceae bacterium | reverse complement strand
AAAACAACATTCCTTCTTTGGATGGCTCGTTCAGGATTTCTTCTTGGATTAAATGTAGTTGTTGCTTTAAGCATCCCGACTAAAACGGCAGCTTCTTCGCTTTTTAGTTTATCTGGAGATTTATTGAAAAATCGTTCGGATGCAACATTAATACCATATACATCTTCGCCAAAAGAAACTGTATTTAAGTATAATGTGAGAATTTCTTTTTTAGAATATATTTTTTCCAGACGACTTGCCGTAAACATTTCTTTGATTTTGGCTATCGCTATATTATTGGTTCTTGGGAATAAGTTTTTTGATAATTGCTGACTTAGAGTACTTCCTCCTCCTGAACTTTCATTTCCTCCTAAAATTGTTTTAAACAAAACTCGCATTAAACTTTTATAATCTATTCCATTGTGTTTAAAAAATCGAGCATCTTCAGTGGCAACTAAAGCATCTACTACAGCAGGAGCCGTTGCATCTAAAGAAACATTGGCTCTGTTCTCAATAAAATATTTCCCCATCAAAACCTTATCTTTAGAATAGACTTCTGATGCTACAAAATTTTTAATATTTGCTAATTCTTTTT
>JAHDFV010000375.1 GCA_020627985.1 Saprospiraceae bacterium | reverse complement strand
CAATCAAAAATACATCACCAATGTTTACAGCTGGTGTAATTGTTGTATTGCCTGCAACAAAATCAAATGCTCCTTGGATATCTTCTTTGTATTGTGCAGTAGCAAAATCAAATGGATAGTCAGAAAAAGCAGGTGCTAATCTCAATTGAGCATTATTAGCAGGAGAAATTTGTTGTAACCAGTTTGTAGCTGCTGGTAAACTGAAATCAGAACCATTATCTCTAATTTCTGCGTCTGCATCAGTAGAACCAGTACCTTGACCACCATCTAAATCTAAACCTCCTGTACCAGCAGGTCCTGCTGCATTAAATAATACACCTGTAATGTTTAAATCTAGAGGAGTTCCCGTTGCTACAGTTGGAGTTGAAATATTAATTGCAGATGTAGTAACATTATTTCCTAATGCGTCTGTTAATCTAAAAGAATAAGCACTTGTTGAACCATTTGTAGATTGAGTTACAATTCTTACGGTATCAATAAATCCATTTTCAGAATCTAAAGGCAAACCTGTTGGATTCGCAGATATGGCGAAACCATTATATTCTATTCTTGATAAATCTGTAATAGGATTACCATTTTCAAGTATTTCTAATGAAATTAAATTTGCATCATTATCTCTAACGCCCTCTAAAGCAAAACAAATTGGTGTTAAAGGGGCAACTTCTGCATCAGCAACGAAACACCCATTTTCAGCTACATAGTTAATAGATAAAGGCCCAGGATAAGTAATATTACTTTCTGTATCTACGTAAAAAGAAACTTGATCTGTAAAACCAGCTACATCTGTAACTTCAATAGTATATTGTTTGTTAGCCATACCAGCGTGAGCCGAAATAGTTACGATCCAATCAAATGTTTGAGCATTAGCAGTTAAAGCGATAGGATTCGCCCATGCAGCATCACCATCTAAGGTAATTCTAGTGGCATAATCAGACATTAAAGTACCATCTTCATAAAAACGAAGTGCTTGCATGTCATTATCTATTGATGTACCTACTAAATTTAAAGTAAGTATTTGACCTGGTGTTGCAGTTACATCAGTTGTAATGTAGCCAGAACCATCATCTTTTAGTTCTAAAATTGGAGCGCCAGTATTACCACCGCCAGTTGTACCATCATCACAAGAAGTATAAACTAATACTGCAAACGCAATGAATAAAAGGTTCCATAATAACGAAATACGTTTCATATTGAATTTAATTTAATTCGAGAATTATTTATGATTAATTATTTTTTTGGATAACGTTCTTTAGACTTCAATTGTCATGTATTGTTACTGAAAAAATATTGAATTAACTAGATTTTAAGAGTATTTGACGCTTTTTAAGCCAAAAAAAGAACAATAGAAGAAAATTGTTAGTTTTCTTAAGCGGGTGCAAAGGTAATTAATAATTAAATACTTATCAAATAAGATTATAATGGAAAGTAATGGATATGAAATAAGTTCTAAAGATATTTCTACATCTATCTCAGAGAAGATTAAGTCAATTTTATAGGTAATGAATCAAAAGGGTCTAAAGCTGTACCTTTTACTTTTAATAATACATCAATTCTATAACTGGATTCTACTTGTTGTAAAGCTTTTGCAGCCTTAGATAATCCTTTGGTTATTAGGTTTTTATTTTCAAAAACATCCATATCTGAAGGTGTTAAAGAAAAAGGCAGTTCAAAATTAATATTTGTTTCATCTGAAGGAGAAATATTAATATCTTGATTCATTTCAATTTCACCAACTTTATATTCATCAATTTTTTGATCTTTACCTCTACCTCTCGTATAAATTTCTATCATGCTGAGATAAATTGATGTAACAGTTTGATTGTGTTTAGAATGAATTACAATTCTACCATCAACAAAGCCGCTTTCTTTTTTTATTTCTTCTGGCAATAAAATTTGAACTTTTACTCCTTCAATGCCAAGCCATTGCTTAAATTTGTCGATCATAAATATTAGGTTATCAGTTGCTTATGAATTTTTTATGCCAACTTTCTTTAAGAGGGATTTTCCATTGGTTTTCGAATTCAGATTGGGTATTTACTAAATTATTAAATACAATAGTATGGTCATTAATCACACCTTCATTGTATAATTTCGAAAAATCATTCTTGTGCGCAAATTGGATTTGATCATTTTTTAAATATGCAAAAGTTAATCGATCAAAAAAATCTATATGATATGTTTGTCCTAATTCTTGTATAAATTTGACTGAACTATCAATACTACATCCACTTGCCGATGTAGAGGTACTATTGACTTGTAGAATAATAAAACGATTATATAGTATGTGTCCAGATGCTTTTAAGGCTTGATTATGGCTCACCCATTGTAACGTGAATTGGTCTATTTTTTCAGAAATTTCTTTCTTTTCTAAAACCGTGAAATCTCTTGAACTTTGGTAAATCCAAATGTTAGGCATTATATATAGTATATGAATAGAGCAGTAGAGAAATAAATCTACTGCTCCATTTTAGTTTATAATCTATCTAATAAATCTTTTTTCTTAGCATCGAATTCCTCCTGAGTAAGAATACCTGCTTCTTTTAAACCACCTAATTCTTTAAGTAGTTTCATTATGTCATCCTTTGTTTCAGCTTTTGGAACATTCTGTTGTTGATTTTGAGGAGGATTTTGATTCATAAACATTTGCGCCATTCCAAAACCTAGACCCGCACCTATTCCTTCTCCAGCACCACCATTTGGATTTTCAGCAGCTTTTTCCAAAGCATTTGCTTGCTGAAACTGTTGGAATTTATTCATGTCTCCCACCATATTGATGTTCGTCATTTTATCGTAAAACTCCTCTACTTCTTTAGGTAAAGAAGTGCTGGTGATTTGGAATTTTATCAATTCTATACCAAATGGGTCTAAATCATTCTGTAATAAAGGCATAATTTTATCACCTAATTCTGTATAGTTACTGACCATATCTAATACTGAAACATTCGCTTCTGCTATTGCTTCTGCAAATTTCGGAGAAACAATATCTCTAAGCCTTTCTTCAATTTCATTTATTTTTAAAACAGGTTTAGTTCCTGCAAATTCAGTGAAAAATTTCTGTGGATCACTAATTTTTATGAAATAGACACCAAATGCTTTAACCCTTACTTGTTTGAATTCAGGATCTCTTAATATAATCGGATTAGGAGTTCCCCATTTTAGCTGAGTAAAAGTTTTTGTGCTTACATAAAACACATCTACTTTAAAAGGAGAATCAAAACCATGTTTCCAACTCCTTAAGGTAGTAAGTATAGGCATATTGTCTGTCAGTAAAGTATGTCTACCTGGTTCATACATGTCTGCAAACTGCCCTTCATCTAAAAACATCGCCATTTGTGACTCTCTAACTGTTAGTTGAGCACCATTTTTAATATTGTTGTCTTTATCTGGAAATTTCCATAAAACGGTTTCATTATCAGATTCAACCCAATCTATGACTTCAATTAATTCTCCTTTAATAAAAT
>JAHDFV010000374.1 GCA_020627985.1 Saprospiraceae bacterium | reverse complement strand
GGCGTTAGAGCTAGTTAAAATAAATTACTTAGAAGAAGCTGACTATAATTATTCCGTTAATGGGAATAGAATAAACTTTTTATTGAGTTATACTGATGTTTTAAATCAATCTAATATTGAGCTTGAATTCCGAACATTAATAAAGGGCAATATGTCAAGCTTTATTTCAATTGTTGAAGATGAAAGTGAGTTTGTTTTTAAAGACCATAAAAGGTTAAAACCAAGTTTTTCTTTTAATCAAGTTTCTAATATAATTCATAATGAATCATTGGAATTAAAACTTGAGGTTGCACCAAATCCGTTTTCTGAAAATTGCATAATAAATGTAGAAAACTATGAGAAATACAAACATCTTTCAATTTCCATTTTTGATATTTATGGTAAAGAGGTATACAAATTTAATAAAGAGAAATTAACAAGTGGTAGTTTTCAAATTATGTCCGAAAACCTTTCAGGACCTGGTGTTTATTATTTGCAAGTAAGTGATGAAAGTAATGTAATCAACACTAAAAAAATATTGATGGTTGAATGATAAGAATATTGATATTTTGTAGCTTGTTTATTTTTAATAACATTCTTACAGCACAAGTCGAAGATAGAATTGTATTAGAGGATCATTATGTGCCAGCAGATAGTCTAGTTGTTATTCCATTTAATGCAAATCAAATAGACAATTGTTATGCTTTTCAATTTTCGATTTCTTGGAATCCAAGCTCAATAGAATTTCAGAATATCGGTGAACTTGGATTTTCATCTTTTGCAGAAACAGATTTTGGTCTTTCTAATACAGAAAGTGGAGTAATAAGAGTTGTTTGGAATTCAACTACATTAGAACCAATATTCTTAGATGATACATTTGTTTTTAGCTTAGAATTCAAAGTTCTTGATTTTGAAAGTGATAGTCTTGAAGTTCACTTGTCTAATGATCCTTTGATTAGTAAATATGTGTATGAAGATATAGGAGGAGGCTTTCAAAATATTTCTTTATCTCCTCAGATATCTAAACTCATTATTCCAAGCCCACTTGAGATAGAATTATCTACTCAAGATATTTCTTGTTTTGGCTTTAACGATGGTGTCATTTTTGTCGAGCCAGTAAATGGCTTTTTTCCGTATGAAATTATGGTTAATGGAAATGTAGTTGATAATTTAATTTTAGACAGCTTAGTAGCAAATACAAATTATGAAATTGAGGTCTTAGACTCTCTTGGGTACTCAGTTAGTGATACTGTATTGCTATTTGAACCAGAAGAATTTGTCCTGAGTAGTATTGAATTTGATAGTCTCACTTGCTTAAATGATTTAACAACCTTAGATATTATAGTCTTAGGAGGTAATGGTAATTTTGAATATTATTTGGATGAAGAATTATATGCTGGAGATTTGATTGGGTCAGGAGAATGGAATATAGAAGTTGTGGATTCATTAGGATGTCACTTGGATACTTTACTAATAATTGACCCACCTGTTTATCCTAGCTTTATTAGTAAACTGAATGATCTTTCAATTTGCCCATTAACTTCAAATGATCTTTCGGTTTCTGCACAAAATTATGAAACTATTAATTGGTACTTAAATAAAAACTTAGTTTCAAGTGATTCAAGTATAAGTTTGAAATTACCAGGCGAGTATATAGTAGAGTTAATTAGTGATGATCAATGTCTTGTTAAAGATTCTATAAACGTAACTCAAATTGAAAACACAATCTTAAATCTAGATGACTTATATGAGGTATGTGAATCTGACACTTTATCGATTAATATTGAAAATACAATCATTGAGGAGATTATGGGCATTTCTAATTTCACCTTTGATGACGGTAATCTATTTCTGTTTAATTTTAATGAAATGGTTTCATTTATAGATATTCTCTATTTAGATTCTTTGAGGTGTTATGAAAACACTGGAACATTTCAAGTAATACTCAATAGATCTGAAACTGAAATTATTACTGATACTTGCTTAGTGTCAGGTGATATAATAAGTCTCTCTCCAAAAATTGGAGATGCACAATTTTGGACTGATTTGAACACAAATGACACTATAGGTTTTGAAAATGAGTTATTAACTTCGTTTAGGGACTCTACTGTATTAAGTGTTTTATTGGAAGATGATAACGGATGTGGTATGTATCATCAGATTGCAATTAATGTAATTGATGACTTAAGTGAATTGATTGATGGATATAATGTTATTACGCCAAATGGTGATAATAAAAACGATCTTTTAATATTTGATGGTATTTCTAAATTTGTTTCTCCAAAATTGGTGATATATAATAGATGGGGAAATGTAATTTACCAGGATGACTCTTACAATAATAATTGGGGAGGAATTGTTGATGGGAAATTGCTACCAACGGGTGAATACTTTTATACATTAAAAGTCGATGAAGTAATTATTAAGTCTAATTTTTCAATACTTTATAATGAATAGATTGTTAATCTTATATTTTATTCTCATTTCGACATATTGCAAAGCACAATATGAGTTTAATCCTATTTCATTTAGTGATTATAATTCTAGTATTAATCCGGCACAAGTTGCTATTGAAAATAATAGTGTAAATTTTAATTATTTTGGAGATTGGACAAAGTTGCTTTATAGTCCTCAGAGGTATTTGGTTTTTGGCGAATATGAATTCCAAAGACAATCAAGTGGATTAGGCGCTTATGTTTTTAGCGATTTATTTTCTAATATTGGAATTTCCCAGTTAGGATTAAATTACAGATATAAGATTCAATTAGAAAGAGATAATTCTTTTAATTTATTCATTGGACTAGGTGTCAATTATTCTTTGATAAAGTATAATATCGACTCATTTAATCCTAGAGATCTAAATGATGATCAATTAAATTTTGATTCTTCAAATTCTTCAAATTTCAATTCTTCTGCTGGAATATTTTTAAAAAAGATTTTGTCAAGAACTAATTCCAGGAATTCAAATTTAAAATATTTTTCATTTGGGTTTTCATTAAGAAATTTAATACCATCACAATTGATCGCATTAAGTGCAAATGAAATTAAAAACGAAAAACTTATAAATGCGTTGATAGAATATAGTCATCCATTGAATGATATTAACTTTACAATAAGGTATCAAAATACAATTAGAGTATTTGATAGACAGGTACACTCGGTTATTTTAAGAACTACTCTTTCAAATAATACAATCTTGATTAATCTTGGGTATACATCTACCAATAAAATTATCTCTGGTTTCGGTCTGCAAATAAAAGACAATTACGAGAATCTATTTATG
Source organism: Saprospiraceae bacterium (assembly GCA_020627985.1). Taxonomy (GTDB): domain Bacteria; phylum Bacteroidota; class Bacteroidia; order Chitinophagales; family Saprospiraceae; genus JAHDCE01. Next base: position 200 of record JAHDFV010000374.1, on the reverse strand, counting down.
CAGTTTGATATTGACTTACTTTCAGATATGTCAGAATATGCTTTAAATGGGAGAACAGGTTTAATATTAAATGCAAAGTATTTTATTGATAGATAATTAGGTTAAAAATAGTTTACTTAACTCTAAATTATACTTTCATTTCCCATCAAATTTCATTAAATTTATAGTGACCTTTTAGTGACCCTTCTCGGTTCATTAGA
>JAHDFV010000373.1 GCA_020627985.1 Saprospiraceae bacterium | reverse complement strand
TGTAAAATTTTACGAATTAAATTATCTAATCTTCTATTTTTTATTTGAAAATCATAAAGAGATTCTTTAGTCATTATAAATTTAATTGTAGGAGGAATATGAATCGCTTCACTTAAAGTCAACCAACCATTTTGTTCTAATAATTTTAAACAATTATATGTTTTGACTATTTCTAATTGATAATTTTTAGAAAAAACATTTAAATCAAAATCAAAAGTTTCATTTAAACCACTTCCCGTAGCTAATTGATAGTAACTCCCTAGTGCTTGCCACACTTGTCTGACTTCACCCAAAGAAGGATAGGATTGTTTAAATTGTTTTTCTAATTGGATTTTATCTTTTTCATTATATAATAAAACAGCAAATGATTTTTTCCCATCTCTTCCTCCCCTGCCTGCTTCTTGAAAATAAGCTTCTAAATTATCAGGTAAATCCATATGCACTACTAAACGGACATTTGGTTTATCGATTCCCATTCCAAATGCATTAGTTGAGACCATTACTCTAACTTTATTCTGCATCCAGTTTTCTTGACGTACACTTCTTTCTTTAGCATCTAAACCTGCATGATAATTCGTCGCGTTAATTCCTTTTCTTAAAAGATAATCTGCTAACTCTTTTGTCTTTCTTCTATTTCTTACATAAATAATAGCCGTGCCATTTACTCGTTTTAATATGTCAATTAATTTAATCGATTTATTGGCTTCCAATAAAACAGAATAGGATAAATTAGATCTAGAAAAACTTTTCTGGAAAACATTTTTTTCTTTAAAATCTAATTTTTCTTGAATGTCTTTTACTACCTCAGGTGTTGCAGTTGCTGTAACAGCTATGACAGGAACACTTGGTATTAATTTTCTAAAATCTGATATTTTTAAATAAGGAGGCCTAAAATCATATCCCCATTGTGAAATACAATGAGATTCATCAACCGCTATTAAATTAATATTCATTTTCTGAATTCTTTCTTGGACGATATCTGTCAATAATCGTTCTGGAGAAAGATATAATAATTTAATTTCACCATAGGCTGCATTATCTAAAATTCGATCTATATCTTTATAATGCATTCCAGAAAAAATTGCTTCCGCATTAATTCCTTTTTCCTTTAAATTATTAACCTGATCTTTCATTAATGCAATCAATGGAGAAATTACAATCGTAATTCCTTCTTGCACTAAAGCAGGTACTTGATAACAAATAGATTTCCCTCCTCCTGTTGGCAATAGAGCTAAGGTATCTTTCCCATTCAATACAGAATCTATTATTTCGCCCTGCATAGATCGGAAAGAATCAAATCCCCAATATTGTTTTAATATTTCTGTTTTTTTATCCAAAAAGAAATTTGAATGATCTTAATAAATAGTACAAAGTATAATTATTATTGAATCAAAGATAAAGAAATCAAATTACAAAAAAAGACCCGCAACTTTATTGTTGCGGGTTTTTATCATTGAAGTGAATTAATCTATTTGTTCTATAAAATCAGGGAAATTAGATGTCTTATCTTTCTTCTTTTTCTTTGGTGTTTGTGGTTCTTTCTGAATTTGAGATTTACTTTTCTTCTTTTGTTTAAATGCAATATTTAAGGAGACAATATGAGAATATTGTGTATCCGAAATATTACCAACATTTGATAAAGCATAATCAATAGTAAAGACAGAAACTTTAATACCAATTCCTAAATTGGGTTGTAAAGTTAAATCTTTTCCTCCTTTTTCATTTTTAACTCGCTGAAAATTATTTATCCCTGTCCTTAAAAATACGAATTCTTTATAATCAATCTCTGCACCGAAATTAAGATCCATATTAAAACCACTAGAACTAATTAAAACATTTCTTTGTCCATCTGTCGTGAAATCTAAATCCATTTCAACTAAAACACCTACTTTTTGATCTTTATTTTTTCTACTATGATATGCAGATCCTAAAATAAAACGGGGACGAGTAATTTCAACAGAGCTTTCTGCTAAATCATTTCCCGTAAATTGAAGAATTACTTCCTCTGCTTCATTAAAATTAAATTTCCAAGCATTGAATGTAGAAGTTAAATCACGCCCCATCAAACCAAATGCCCACTGTCCTTTTTTATATTGTATTCCTAAATCCATTCCAAATCCCCAAGCCGTAGCAAATCTACCTGCTCCTCTATAAATTATTTTAGCAGATCCCCCAATTTGAAATGGACTCGTTTTTATTTTTCTAGCATAAGAAAATAGTATAGCATAATCTGCTGCTGAGAAACTAGTGACTTCATCATAATTTACACTTCCATCAGCACCAATTAAATTAAAAGTATAAGGAATATTATCAGTACCCAATCGAATAGCTGTTATTCCCATTGCTGCTCTTTTTTGAGTCCCTAAACTTTTTGCAAAAGAAATATAATCATATTTAGCTATGCCTGCAAACCATTCTGCATGCATTAAATTAACTTGAAATGGGTGTTGAATATTGACAAGGCCAGCTGGATTCCAATAGCCTGCATCCGAATCTGATACATTGGCCACCATGGCTTTACCCATGCCATGCGCTCTTGCTCCTACACCTATTGCCAAATAGTCATTACTAAATTTTACTTGACTAAAAACTGTTGTAGTAATTAAGGAAAAAAATAATAAAAATATGAGATTGATTTTGTGTTTATCTCTTAACATTATTTACGTTTACCCTGCTTAAAAGCATTTTTAAAGAATTCAAAATCGAAATCTAGTAATAAAGATACAACGTGTGAATAATTCTTTTGTGCTGTATTGGTAATATCTGTAAAAGCATAGTCAATTTTAACAGCTTTGAAACTTAAACCTATTCCTAAAGTAGGCTGAACATTCCATTTTTCTTTCAAATCGATATCTTTTTCTTTTTGAAAATTATTAATTCCTCCTCTGATGTAGACTACTTCATTGTAATCTAATTCAATACCTAAGGCTGGATCTAAACTTAATGTTTTTCCTGAAACTAATGTATTTCTTTGTCCATCTGTTGTAGCTTTCAAATCTATTTCCGTAAGGAAACCAAATTTACCAAATCTATTCTTATATGCTGTTCCTAATACAAACCAAGGGCGAGTTACCTCTAATGAACTAATTGGAATATCATTACCCGTAATAGAGAATGTCTCTTTTTCATCTTCCGTAAAATCAAATTTCCAAGCATTGAATGTATTGGTAACATCTTTAGCTGAAAGACCAATACTCCAATTCTTAAGGTGATATTGTAAACCCAAATCAAATCCAAAACCTGTAGCTTTGGCAAAGGGTCCAATTTTACGATAAATCACTTTCGCATTACCACCTACATAGAATTTGCCTTGATCTCCTACCCAAATACTCTGTGCATAATTTAGTAAAAAAGCATAATCTGCTGCTGAAAATGATTGAATATTATCATAATTGATTGTTCCATCATCTTCATATAAGCTGAGTGTATTAGGAATGTTATCGATACCGAATCTGATAACAGAT
>JAHDFV010000036.1 GCA_020627985.1 Saprospiraceae bacterium | reverse complement strand
AACAATCTAAAGAAAGGAGTTGTATTGCTAATAAACTAAAGCATTTAATACCAAATAGTATTACTTTTGTACTTCAATTTAGAATTCAGCAAACTAGATCAATAATGAAAAAGACAAGAAAGATAGCCATAAACGGATTCGGTAGAATAGGTAGATTGACGCTTAGAAATTTATTAAAGAAAGATAATGTTGAAGTTGTTGCCATAAATGACTTAACAGACAATAAAACTTTAGCTCATTTATTTCAATATGATTCTGCACAAGGAAATTTTGAAGGAACAGTTTCTTACACGGATAACAGTATAACTATTAATGGAAAAACTTTAAAAGCTTTTTCTGAGAGAGATCCAGAAAATCTTCCTTGGAAAGATTTAGAAATAGATGTTGTTTTAGAATGTACAGGTGTTTTTAGAAAGCGCAAAAAGGCAGCTTTACATAAAAAAGCAGGTGCTAAAAATGTAATCCTTTCAGCTCCTGCAAAAGGAGATGGTTTTGAAACCATCGTTTTAGGTGTAAATGATCATTTGATTACTACACAAAAAGATTATTTCTCTAATGCATCTTGCACGACCAATTGTTTAGCACCTATTGTAAAAGTTATTGAAGAAAATTGGGGTTTGGTTCAAGGAAATATGACAACAGTTCACTCCTATACTTCTGATCAAAGAATTCAAGATGCACCTCATAGAGATCTAAGAAGAGCAAGAGCCGCAGCAATTAATATAGTGCCGACAACAACTGGAGCTGCTGAAGCTTTAGGCAAAGTAATGCCTGAAACAAAAGGGAAGTTATTCGCTATGGCAGTAAGAGTACCTGTAATAACTGGTTCTTTAATTGATTTAACTGTTTTAGTAAATAAGAAAGTAAGCGTCGCCCAAATCAATAAAGTTTTCAAAAAAGCCAGCGAGAAAGAATTAAAAGGCATTTTGCAATATGTAGATGCGCCTATAGTTTCTACGGATATAATAGGTAATCCTCATTCAAGTATCTTTGATGCACAAATGACCAAAGCTTCTGGGAAATTGATAAAAATAGTGAGTTGGTACGATAACGAAGCAGGATATTCAGCTCGGTTAGCTGACCTAGCTTGTTTAGTATAAATGACGAGTTAACAAAAAAAATGAATTATAATTTGCCATCTAAGTTGATTCTTGGATGGCGTTTTTTATTTTTGTACACTAATTAGTAAAATAGCAATAGAAGTAGACATGGATATCAATTTTTCAGGTAAAAAGGTTCTTTTAAGAGTAGATTTTAATGTTCCATTGAATAAGGAGGATTTTAGCGTGACCGATACAACTAGAATTGTGAGAGCATTACCAACTATAACACATATCTTAGAAGAAGGAGGATCAGTGATTTTGATGTCGCATTTAGGTAGACCGATGAAGAAATTAAAAGAGGACGGTTCTATTGATGTTGAGAAATTTACTTTGGAGCATATCCAAAGTACACTGACTGATTTATTGCAGCTAGATGTGAAATTTTGCCCAGAAACGGTAGGGAAACAGGCAACAGAGATGGCTGCAAATCTTAAAAGAGGACAAATTTTGTTACTTGAAAATACGCGTTTCAATGAAGGTGAGAAGAAAGGCGATGTAGAATTTGCTAAAAAATTGGCTCAACTTGCAGATGTATATGTGAATGATGCATTTGGAACAGCACATAGATCTCATGCTTCAACTACAACTGTTGCTAATTTCTTTAATGAAGAAGAAAAAACATTTGGTTTCCTTTTAGAAAATGAATTAAAAAATGCTGAAAGAGTAACCAATAATCCTGAACGTCCTTTCGTAGCTATTGTTGGGGGAGCTAAAGTTTCTGATAAAATGCTTTTGCTGGATCGATTAATTGATCAAGTAGATACTTTGATCATTGGAGGAGGAATGGCTTATACCTTTATGAAAGCACAAGGAGGTCAAATTGGGAATTCTTTGTGTGAAGAAGATCGGTTAGAATTAGCCAATGAATTAATTAAAAAAGCGAGAACAAAAGGCGTTCATTTATTATTACCTACAGATTCTGTTATTGCAGATAATTTTTCTAATGAAGCGAATACAAGAATAGCTCCTAGTAATCTAATCGAAGAAGGTTGGATGGGCTTGGACATTGGTGTTTATGCACAAAATGAATTTGCCAATAATATTAGAAATGCCAAAACAATCCTTTGGAATGGACCAATGGGTGTTTTTGAAATGTCTAATTTTGCAAATGGGACAAAACTTATTGCTCAAGCAGTAGCCGAAGCCACAAAGAATGGTGGTTTTTCTTTGATCGGGGGTGGTGATTCAGTGGCAGCAGTCAATCAAATGGGCTTATCCAAGGAAGTTAGTTATGTATCTACCGGCGGTGGAGCTATGTTAGAATTGCTTGAAGGTAAAGAATTACCTGGAGTCAAAGCTATGAATATGGGTAAAGTAGAATCATAATTCTACCTCACCCATTCTGTTTGATTTTAATGATTAATCTTTCCTTGCAAATAAGGCAATAATTGAGATTTAAATTGATACGTATTTTTTCCTTTACTTAAATCTTTGATCAATAAATGATAGTTAATATCAGGATTGGGTATTGCAAATGGCATAGGAGTTACTTTTGAAAGATCAGGACTAAAAGCAATAGGATCTAAGCGATGTTTTTCTCCTTTTAACGTAAATGTATTTTGTTTGTTTGTCCATAATTGATCTAATGAATTATTCGGATTAGTCCATAAACTCCATTTCTTTTTATCAATATCAATGTTTTTAAAGAAACGATCATTTTTTAAAATGAGAGGAATATCATTTTGTTTTTGTGCAAAAACATTCAAACTAAAGAATATGAATAAAAGTATAAATAAATTTTTCATATTGAGGTTTTATGGTTAACGAAACTTATCTTCTTTTAATAACGAGTATTGATTAATATTATTGGTTGCTTCATCATTGTTAAATTAAGAAAAAATCGAATCCTTTTCCCATTTCTTCAGCATAAAATTATAAAGGGATATTGGGGTTATTTTGGGATGTTTAGGCAAGCTTTTATAGTCGAAATATAAGATCGGGAAACAGGAACGATATCTTCATTTTCTTTTAAGCTAATCTCATAGCCTCTAGAATCACCATTAATTTGTTGAATCATATTGATATTCACAATAAAAGAACGATGACATCTAATAATGTGTTTTAAGGAAGAAACATCAGAAGTGATAGTTTTTAATGTCGTCCTTATCATTTTCTTGTGAGTTTCTTTTTTTTCATTTAAAAAATGAATCGTCACATAGTTTCCATCACTTTCTCCATATAAAAATTGAGTATCTTTTAATTCAAGTTTCTCTTTTTTATTATCTGAATGGAATGAAATCAGTACCGAGGGATCAATTGAATCAGATTCTATTTCTGATGAAATTGCTGTATTAATGGATTGTGCTTCTTTAAGATTCTTTTTTAATTGAACATTATATTTTCTCATGATGGAAAAACCAATGGGTAGAATACCAAAAGAAATCACATAGAAACTCAACCAAAGAAAAGATTTTATGTGAAAAGGCATGAATTTGATTAAAACATTGACAGCAAAACATCCTAGAGCAATAAAAAATAAAAGAAAGAAAAACAAGATACTCTGATGCCCAACAGTCCATTTGTCTTCATTATAAAAAGATGGGAATAAAAAACGAAAAAGATAAAGGACTAAAAAAGTGGATATTGCATTAATGGATGCATACATGCAAACTACTTTAAATAAAGGCCAGAAAGACAAATTGCCTAAACCAAAAGGTTTAAAAATCATAAAAAAGACAATCATAAATAAAGAAACCAACAATGCGCTTTTTATGCCATTGTTTAAACTGATATCAGAAGGGTAGGGTTTCTTAAAAAAAGAGAACATAATTTATATTTAGGTATACAAATCTAAAATTAAATTTTGAAATCAAAGCAGTACATATCTTATCGATGTGATCTACTAATATTTTGGATCTTAGTTCTTATTATGATTTCATTTGAAACTCATTGTGAATCATTATACATTTTAACAAGCTTACAACAACATTTTAACCCTTTAACAACCTAATTCAAGTACATTTGCCCTTATGTTTGATATCAATCCTTATTTCTAATTGAAAAAAGGAAGATTAGAAAAACAACCTGCTTTAAAAGCCGTTGTATTAAGAAAGAAAAAAGCATTACAGATGAAAAATTTAATAATGATATTCATGGTATTTCTTTCGGTATCTTTAGTCGCTCAGAAAGAAAAAGAAAACCAATTCACAACAAAAGGAGAATACGATCCTGCTGCTAAGAGTATTTTGGATAAATTAAAGTCCAAATATGATACATATAAAGCCCTAGAAGTTGATGTGGATCTAGAAATAGAAATACCTGAAAGTGATAAACAAACTATTAAAGGTAAAATGGTACAATCGGGAGATAAATATCGTATGGAAATGGGAGATCATATCATTCTTTCTGATGGGACTAGTGTTTGGACCGTGATGAAAGATAATGAAGAAGTTCAACTAACGGATGCTGAATCTATGGAAGAAGAAGAGGATAACCTAATGATGTCTCCAAAAGATTTATTGAGTATTTATGAAAAAGGAGATTACGTATATGCTTATACGAATGAACTTAACATTAAGGGCAAACTAACACAGCAAATAGAATTTAAACCCATTGATACAGAATCAGAATATTTTAAAATTAGAATTAATGTAGATAAAAAGGCACAATTAATTTCAAGTATCAAAATATTCTCAAAAGATGGTTCTAGGTATACACTAACGATCAATGATATCGAAGCCAATAAAATCTATGATTCACAATTTTTTAGATATGAAGACTCGATTTGTCCAGGTTGTGAAGTAGAAGATTTAAGATTCTAAAAAGATTTTTTCTCATTAAAATATATGATATCCCAAATTTTCAATGAATTGAAAATTTGGGATATTCTTTTAAATATAAAACACTCTTTTGATGTTTATTACCTCAATAAAAACAACCTCTCCTTCATTCTTTTTCTTCATATTCTTTTTTGTAGTTGACTATTAACAGAACTATATCTAATTTGCAAGTATAAACAGCGCAACACCTCTGATGATGAACGTTAATATGGTCTTTTAGTACCATATTTTGAGCAACGAACAAAACTTTTATGAGCTGGTTTATACAACAATTCTTTGATAAAATAGTATTGACATTTCGTCGATTGCTTTATTTTATGACTTCATTGCCTTCTCGGTTCGTCCGTTTAGGTCAACATCTTATTATTCCATTTCAATTAACCAAAGATGAAGCGAACTTAATATGGCTTCAGCCTCAAGAAATGGGAATAAAAATGGGAATATGGTTCATAGAACTTTTCTTTTACACCTTAGATCTTTTTGGGATCGGTGAAGTTTATGGAATTCTAGCTGATTGGTTTAGTTTCAGATCAAGAAAATTATATGATTGGGAAATTGAATTATCGAAGTCAGTTTATGGAGATTCAATACCATATCAATTAATCACGGTAGATGAAAATGCGCTATGGGGTTTGAAATGGCCAAAACTTGCAAAAGCTTACGTGAGTTATCAAACGATTAACACTTCAAATACAATGGCTAATGGACTCTTACTTCATGAAATGGTTCATATCTGGCAGTATCATAAATTTGGCTCTAATTACCTTTTACATGCTTTAAGGGCACAGTATTCCGAATTGCAATACAATTATGGAGGAGCAATTGCGCTTCGCCTAGCCATTCAGAGAGAAAAAGATTTATTATCCTTCAATTTCGAACAACAAGGAGATTTAGTACAAGATTATTATAGAATTAAAAATGGCTATAGACCATTTTGGGGACAAGGTAAAATTGAAGATTTACAATATTACGAGCATTTCATTCAACAATTAAAAGCCTAATTATAATTAATCCTTTCTTTTATACAACAAACCCAAAATGTGATTGTACCTTTGTGTCCCGTGGTGTTATTATTTTAAAGGGATTCAATAATTCAAAATGACCAAATACATCTTCGTCACGGGTGGAGTAACTTCATCTTTAGGAAAAGGAATCATTTCTGCTTCCTTAGCTAAGCTTTTACAGTCTAGAGGCTTTTCAGTAACCATTCAAAAGTTTGATCCATATATCAATGTTGATCCAGGTACATTGAACCCATATGAACATGGTGAATGCTATGTTACAGATGATGGTGCAGAGACCGATTTGGATTTAGGATATTACGAACGTTTTCTAAATAGTCCTGTTTCTCAAGCCAATAATGTAACAACGGGTAGAATTTACCAAACCGTTATTCAAAACGAAAGAGAAGGGAAATATTTGGGGAAAACCGTTCAAGTGATCCCTCACATTACAGATGAAATTAGGAGAAGAGTCATGTTATTGGGACAAAATGATAATTTTGATATCGTAATAACAGAATTAGGAGGTACAGTTGGAGATATAGAATCCCTTCCTTACCTAGAGGCCGTTCGTCAAATGCGATGGGATTTAGGTACAGATAATTGCTTGGTCATTCATTTAACTTTACTTCCTTATTTAGAAGCCGCAAAAGAATTAAAAACTAAGCCCACACAACATTCTGTAAAAGAATTACAAAATGCTGGGATTCAACCCGACATTTTAGTTTGCAGAACTGATCATGATATCACAAATAATATTCGTAGAAAATTAGCCTTGTTTTGCAATGTTGAAATCTCTTCAGTCATAGAAGCCATTACTGCAGATTCTGTTTATGTGGTTCCATTATTAATGCTGAAAGAGAAATTGGATAGAGTTGTAATTAATAAATTGAAATTAAGAGAAAGAAAAGAACCTGATTTAAAAAATTGGAAAGAATTTCTAGGGCGATTAAAAAATCCAACGAATGAAATAACGATTGGTTTAATCGGAAAATATATTGAATTAAAAGATGCCTATAAATCAATTTATGAATCCTTTTTATTGGCAGGAGCTGCGAATGAATGTGAAGTAAATGTTATTCCAATTCATTCAGAAAGTTTATACGAAGATACGGTTGCTCAAAAATTTTCAGAATTAGATGGAATTTTAGTAGCACCAGGATTTGGTGAAAGAGGGTTTGAAGGTAAAATTACTGCGGTAAAATATGCTCGAGAAAATAAACTTCCATTCTTTGGTATTTGTTTAGGTATGCAAACTGCAGTCGTTGAATATGCTCGAAATGTTCTAGGTTTAGTAGGAGCAAATAGTACAGAAATGAATCCAAAAACTCCGCATAAAGTAATTGATTTGATGGACGAACAAAAACAAATCAAAGAATTAGGCGGAACAATGCGATTAGGTTCTTATCCATGTACTATTAAAGAAAAAACGAAAGCATTCGAAGCTTATAATTCTACTTCCATTTTAGAAAGGCACAGGCATCGTTATGAATTAAATAATTCTTTTCGAAAAGATTTAGAAAAAGCAGGAATGCTTTGTACAGGAATTAATCCGCAAACAGATTTAGTCGAGATTGTTGAATTAAAAGATCATCCTTGGTTTGTTGCTTCGCAATTTCATCCAGAATATAAAAGTTCTGTAGAAGAACCACATCCTTTATTTGTTTCTTTTATTCAAGCATGTATTATTAATAAAAATTAAATCGCTTTTAGAATGAAAATGAATACAAAAATATTAATATTCTTTATTTTTATTTGTTTCATTTTTGCATGTACTACTAATAAAGATTCGTCCAATTTACAACAAAATTTTGAATGGCAGATTTCTTCATTTGAAGAACAAAAACTGAATCAAAAAAACATTGATTCTTTAATTCAAAGAATCAATGATAATGTGTATGGAAATATTGATGAGTTATTAATCATTAAAAATGATACCGTTTTAATTCATGAAAATTATAATCGAGATTATGCTAAAATAAGTAAAGGGCAAAAAGGGAAAATGGGATGTGGAATAGATGCTTGTTTAGATAGCGCTGATATTCATATATATAATTATTACCACCCTAAATTTCACCCTTACTATCAAAAAGAAAATATACATACATTACAATCCATTACAAAGTCGGTTACCAGTACCATTATTGGATGTGCAATTAAAGAAGGAAAAATTAAAAGTGTTGATGAAAAGATTTTTCCGGTCTTAAAAGATTATTCCATTAACGATGAATCCATTAAAACTCATTATCAAAATGTCAATCTTTATGATGTTTTATCCATGCAATTAGGGATAGAATGGAAAGAGTTGGGCTTATCTTTAGAACAAGAAAATAATGTAAGCGCGATGGAAAAATCGAATGATTGGATCGAATATGTTTTAGAACAAAAAGTAGATACCGTACCTGGTACGAAATGGATTTATAATAGTGGTGCGACTCAATTATTATCTTTAATCACAAAGAAAAAAACATCAAAAAATATTGACGATTACGCAAATGAAGTACTATTTAAAAAATTAGATATTCAGAATTATTATTGGAAAAAAACACCAACAGGTTTAGCCGATACCGAAGGAGGACTTTATTTAAATGCGAAAGATTTAGCTAAAATTGGACGCTTATATTTACAAAATGGAGTTTGGAATAACGAACAGATTTTACCTGAAAATTGGGTAGAAATTGCAACTAAAAAACAGGTAATTGATATTTATGGAGATGGAGGTAAAGAAGGCTATGGTTATCAATGGTGGTTAACGAAAGACGAACAACCTAAAGTAATTGGATTAGGTTATGGCAATCAATTTTTAATTATATTACCAAAAGAGAATATAATTGGTGTTGTATTTGCCTGGAATGTTTTTGAAGAAAAATCGAAATACATATATGGAGATTTTATGGAAGTACTAGAAAATATCAAATAATTAAATGGAATTTATCTCCGCTAAAAAATCAAATGCTTTACAATTAACTGAACTAACAATTCGATCCAAATCTTCTTGGAATTATAGTAAAGAACAAATTGAAAACTGGAGAGATGTTTTAACCATTACTGAAGATTATATTGAGCAAAATGAAGTTTTTGTTGGATTAAAGGAAAATATAATTATTGGATATTATTCTTACTTTATTCAAGATGAAGAAGTAGCTAAATTAGATAATTTGTTTTTGGAACCCGAAAATAAAGGTAAGGGGTTTGGAAAAATATTTATGGATGATTTTATTCAAAGAGTTATAAAAAGCAATATTAACAAAATAGTCCTTGATGCTGATCCTAATGCTACAAATTTTTACTTACGATTAGGGTTTAAAATAATTGGTAAATTACCTACATCTGTGCCAAATAGATTCTTGCCAATTATGGAATTAAATTTATAATGTTTTTGTTACATGTTTATAGCGTTTACTGTTCTTCTTTTATCTAGTATTCTTTTAGAGCTATATCAATAATCTAGAATTCGTATGTATAGAAACATTTCTCATGTAATTTTGGAAATAAATAAATGTAAAGATCTCGATTTATATAATAAAGAAACGAAAGAATATATAAATCAAAATGAAGTTGGATTTTACTTGTCTAAAGATTATTATTTTGACATAGCGCACTTTTCTTGGGTACAGGATAAAGCAATGATAGCTTATCCTAATTATTTTAAAGGAAAAGAATTGTATGGGTTTTGGAAAGGCTTAATCGTTAGTTTTAAATGTTCTGTTTGTAACATATTTGATATTGATTATACCCCTCAAGGAATTCATTTAAAAGAATTAAAAAGTAAGATTTACATTAATAAAAATTGACGATTATAAAACGAATTTTATTAGATGGAAAATAAAATAAAACCTACAGGTTCTGTTCAATATTTAGATGAGAATGGCAATATTCTTAATAATTTGAATTTAAAAAATTTACAGCCAAGATATGAAAAGGTAATTGAAGATATTTTAAAATTTTATAAAGCTAATTTCTTAGAAAACATTCATAGTATATACTTAAGAGGAAGTGTTGCAAAAGGAGCTGCAATTCCAAATATTTCTGATGTAGATACAATAGCTATTTCTCATACTGAAATTCCTAAATCAGAACTTTACGAAAGAGAATATTTTTGGGATGATATGAACGATAAATACCCTTTTGTAAAAGGAGTAGAAATTCATTTTGATTCAATAAAAAAAATAAATAATTCTAAGAAATTACAATTTTTATATAAGACACAATGTATTTGTATTTATGGAAAAGATATAAAATTGGATTTACCTGAATTTGGATTAGGAGAATGGGCATATGCTCATTCTGATAATATTGAAGAAGGAATAAATAGAATAAAGTCTTGGTTAAAAGAAGATAATACAGAAGATGAGTTAAAGCAAATTTGTTCTTGGATTATGAAAAGAACGGTAAGAATTGGTTTTGAATTAGTCATGAAAAAAGAACAATGTTTTACTAGAGATTTATATCCATGTTGGGAATTATTTTCTAAGCATTATCCTTCAAAATCTGAAGCAATGAAAGAAGTATTACAACTAGCAGTTTTTCCAACTTCAAATGTTGAACAAATCTGGAAAGTCATCACTTCAATAAATGATTTTCTTATATCAGAAAAAGAAAAGAACGTTTAAATTTATTTATTAATCATCATTTTATTTCTACCTACAATATTTCCATTAACTTTTAAAACATAAATATAAATTCCATTTTTAAAATCACTTGCTTGTAAAATAATTTTATTCACCTGTGAATCTAATTTAATGGTTTTAAAAATTTGACCTATATCATTTTGTAATAAGGGAGAAGGCGTTTTTCAAAATCAAATAAGCCAGTTGAGTTTTTAGCAACGGGTTGTTGTTGGGTAATACAATGCACCACTCCTTCTAACAAAAAAAAATTACAGATCAAAAAACTAATTTAGATAATAAACCAACTAATTTATATTTTAGTATAACTAAAAATTAAAAAATGAAAACAACAACATTTATAACATTTGTAGGAGACAATTGTGGTAAAGCTGAAGAAGCTATACATTTTTACACGTCAATCTTTCCAAATTCAAAAATAGAAAGCATTGTAAAATACACAAAAGGAGAAGTGGGAGGTAATCCAGAACTTATCAAATATGGATCTTTTAAGTTAAACAATGTAGAATTTAGGATCTCTGAAAACGATTATAATCATGCTTGGTCAATTACACCAGGTATATCGATATTTGTTGATTGCGAATCAGAAAATGAGGTAGAAACAATCTTTGAAAAACTTTCTACAAATGGAGGAAAGATTATGATACCCCTCGATAATTATGAATCAGACAATTATGGCTTTGGGAAAAAATTTGGTTGGTGTGAAGATAAATACGGTATTTCTTGGCAACTCAATCTGTTGTAAAAATTAAAAACATATTGGTGAAATAGTTTCTCATAAAAAGAAAGGGCTAAAACAAAGTTTTAGCCCTTTTCTATATTAAACCGTTGGGTTTAATACTACCAACGATTGTTATCTCTGTTGTATCTGTCGTCACCACCACGATCGTAACGATTTCCTCCTCTGTTTCCACCACCTCCGCGGTTATCATTTCTATCGAAACGACGACGGTTTCCACCTCTGTCTCCTCCGCCTCCACGACGGTTGTTTTCTCTTGGTTCAGATTTCTTCACAACGATTTCTCTTCCGTCAATTTCTGCTCCGTTTAAAGAATTGATTGCATTAAATCCTTCTTCATCGTCTGTCATTTCAACAAATCCAAAACCTTTTGATCGTCCAGTTTCACGATCCATGATAATTTTAACCTCAGTAACTTCTCCAAATTCAGAAAAAGCATCTCTTACTGTGTCAACTGTTGTGCTATAATCAAGCTTAGCTACAAAAATGTTCATAATAAAAAAATATAAAATAAATAAAAATTAAAAATTTAAAATCAGGTGAGGATATTATGGAAAATCACTTTTATAACTCAAAACTTTTACACTGATTCGTGCACAATTACCCTAATGAATCGCAAGATAAGGTTTTTTGAAATAGCAATCCAATAAATGTTAATATTATTCAATAATTTGGTTTGAAATGGATCAAAAAGAAAAGCCACTCCAAAGTAATGGAGTGGCTTTTAACAAATTATATATTTGAAATTCTAACGTTTTACCGCTAATTTCTCCACAGCTTGTCTATTGTTTTCTTTTGAGATCAAACGAACAAAATAAATGCCCTCTGCAAAAGATTGAGTATTAATTTCAAAACGAGATTGCATCACTTCATCTCTTTCAATGGAGTAAATAATTTGTCCCAATGTATTTACAATTTGAATCGAAATATCTTTTCCAGATTCAAAAGCCAAATCTACTTGAACAGCATCTGAAGTCGGATTTGGAAATACATTGAATAAAGATAAACCATCAATAGATTCAGTTCCAACTGGCATTGCTACAGAAATCGGTCCTACAACTAATGAACAACCCAAAGCATCTGTAACAGTTACCGTATAATTACCAACAGCTAAGCCAGAACGGTCTTCAGTAGAAGCACCATCACTCCAAGCGTAAGTATATGGCATTGTGCCACCAGTAGTGGTTAAATCAATAACACCATCCGATCCAGTAGAAACAGGTGCATTATTTAACGTAACAATTAATGAAGCAGGATTAGCATCAATAGTATAAGGTCCTAAAACGATTTGACAGCCAGAAGCGTCATCAACGGTTACGGTATAATTACCAGGTGCTAAATTAGAAAGATCTTCTGTCATTTCACCATTGTTCCAAGTGTACGAAACATTTGAACCACCCGTTACTGTAATATCAATAGAACCATCATTACTACCCGCACAAGTGGTATTACTTGCTACACCTGTACCTTCTAAATCATTTCTGGTCACTGTTATTGGATTCGATAATCCATAACAACCATTTAAGTCAGTATTTGCATTATTACCTACTACAGCTCCAGTTAAACCATTATTATAACTCAAGTGCCATATTAAACATACGCCAACACCTGCACCTTCTAAATCAAAAGGAGGAGCAGCAGGTAAATCTAAAATATTTCCAAGAGCATCAGTGATTACCCATTGTGAATTATCTCCAATGTTACCTGTTAAAGAAGTCATGATTGGATCACCAATTCCATCACCTACACAAATATTAGTCGGATCATTAGTTGTAATTGTACCACCAACAGCTTCGTCTCTAGTTACTGTTATTGGGTTCGATAAACTATAGCAACCTGATAAATCTGTCGTTGCATTATTACCCACCATAGCTCCTGCAAAATCAGCATTATAACTTACGTGCCAGATTAAACAAGTCCCAGCTCCTGCACCATCTAAATCGAAAGGAGGACCCGCAGGTAATGCTAAAATATTACCAACAGCATCAGTAATCACCCAAGCAGAACTATCTCCTTCAGCTCCCATCAACATCACATCGATTGGATCAGGAATTCCATTACCTGCACATATTGTAGTTGGATCATTTGTACTAATGGTACCACCATCTGCTGTATTTCTCGTTACTGTTATTGGATTAGAAAGACTATAACATCCCATAATATCTGTAGTGGCATTGTTTCCTATTGCTACACCTGTTAATCCTGCATTATAACTCATGTGCCAAATTAAACAAGTTCCTGAACCCGCACCTTCTAAATCGAAAGGAGGAGCGGTAGGTAAACCTAATATAGTACCTGCTTCATCAGTAATCACCCATGCAGAACTATCACCTACTTCACCAGTAAGTGTAACCATAATCGGATCAGCAATACCATCTCCAGCACAAATGGTTGTTGGATCAGTTGTATCAATTGTTCCACCATCTGCTTCTGTTCGAACAACTGTAATTGCGTTTGATAAGCTATAACAACCTGCTAAATCAGTTGTGGCATTATTACCAACAGCAGCTCCAGTTAATGTACCGTTATAACTCACATTCCAAATTAAGCAAGTTCCGAGACCCGCACCTTCTAAATCAAAAGGAGGGCCTGCCGGTAAACCTAAAATCATACCTGCTTGATCCGTAATCACCCAAGCAGTTGAATCACCTTCTACATCCGTTAATGTAACATTGATCGGATCACCAATACCATCACCCACACAAATGTTAGTCGGATCAGTTGTCGTTAAGTTACCTCCATTTACACCATTTCTTACAACGGTTATTGGGTTAGAAAGGCTATAACAACCTACAATATCTGTTGTAGCATTATTGCCAATCGCTACACCTGTTAAACCAGCATTATAGCTCATGTGCCAAATTAAACAAGTTCCACCACCTGCACCTTCTAAATCAAAAGGAGGAGAAGCTGGTAAATCTAAAATTGTACCCGCTGGATCAGTAATCACCCATGCAGTACTATCTCCAACACTACCTAATACCACTACATTAATTGGGTCAGCAACACCATCTCCTGCACAAATGGTTGTTGGATCAGAAGTATCAATTGTTCCACCATTCGCTTCAGATCTAACGACAGTTATTGGATTAGATAAGCTATAACAACCGGCTAGATCAGTATTTGCATTATTTCCAACAGAAGCACCCATAAGAGTACCATTGTAACTTACATTCCAAATCAAACAAGTTCCAAGACCTGCACCTTCTAAATCAAAAGGAGGTCCAGCTGGTAAATCTAAAATTGTACCTGCTGGATCAGTAATGACCCATGCAGTAGCATCTCCTTCTACATCTGTTAAAGTAACATTGATTGGATCAGCAACACCATCACCTACACAAATGTTGGTAGGATCTGTTGTCGTTAAGTTACCACCATTTACTCCATCTCTTATGACGGTTATTGCATTAGATAAACTATAACATCCTGTAATATCCGTATTTGCATTATTTCCAACAGCAATCCCTGTTACTCCAGCACTATAACTGATGTGCCAAATTAAACAAGTTCCACCACCTGCACCTTCTAAATCAAAAGGAGGAGCAGCAGGTAAACCCAAAATCATTCCTGTTTGGTCTGTAATTACCCAAGCAGAACTATCACCCACTTCACCAGTAAGTGTTACCATGATTGGGTCAGCAATGCCATCACCTGCACAAATGGTTGTAGGGTCAGTTGTTGTTATGTTTCCACCTGTTGCTTCAGATCGAATCACTGTTATTGGATTAGATAAGCTATAGCAACCCACTAAATCGGTATTTGCATTATTACCAATAGACGCACCAGTTACGGTACCGTAAGAACTTAAATTCCAAATTAAACAAGTGCCTACACCTGCACCTTCTAAATCAAAAGGAGGAGCAGCAGGTAAATCTAAAATATTACCCAAATCATCAGTAATGATCCATTGGAAAGCATCCCCTTCTTCATCCGTTAAAGTTACATTGATCGGATCAGCAATGCCATCACCTACACAAATATTAGTCGGATCTGTTGTAGCTAAAGTTCCTCCATTAGCACCATTTCTAGTTACAGTAATTGGATTGGATAAGCTATAACAACCTACTAAATCTGTAGTCGCGTTATTACCTAACATTGCACCATTAACCGTTCCATAAGAACTCATATGCCAAATCAAACAAACACCAGCTCCAGCACCTTCTAAATCAAAAGGAGGTCCAGCAGGTAAACCTAAAATCACACCTGCTTGATCCGTAATGACCCAAGCAGAAGATGCTCCAACTTCACCTGTTAAATCTACATTAATAGGATCAGCTACACCATCACCTGCACAAATGGTTGTGGGATCAGTTGTAGTAATCATTCCACCTAATGGCTCATTTCTAGTCACTGTAATTGGATTCGATAAACTATAGCAACCTGTTAAATCAGTGGTTGCATTATTACCTACTATAGCACCTCCAAATGTTGCATCATGACTTACATGCCAGATTAAACAAACACCTGGTCCTGCACCTTCTAAATCGAAAGGAGGAGCGGCAGGTAATCCTAAGATTAAACCAGATTGATCTGTTATGACCCAAGCAGAATTGTCACCAGTTGCGCCAAGTAATGAAACATTAATAGGATCTGCTACACCATCACTAACACAGATCGTTGTTGGATCTGTTGTGGATAAAATCCCACCTGAAATACCTGTTTCCGTTACCGTTAATGAAAAAGTACCATTTTCGGTATCTGGTCCTTCAACAACAATATAATATGTTGTTGAAGCCATTAATCCAACAAGATCTAATTCTGATTGAGGAGCACAAGTTGGTCCGTCATCATTAGAATTTATAACTGTACCAGCATCATCTAGGATATGCAAATAAGTATCAAAGCTAGAGCCACATAAACTAACTTTTACAGTATCTGGACAACTTGAGGTTGTAAATTGATAAAAGACATCTTCTGCCGTATTACCAATTTGATCCGTAAAACATTGATTGGTCATTTGACTATCAACATATGGCAAAGTTGATATAATAATAGGATTGTTTAATGCATCTCCGACAGGAGGATCACACAAAGTGGTGAACATGGGATAAGGACCTGTACATTCTGTAGTAACAGTTGGAGGGGTACCTGGTGTATATGTTCCTATTGGAAAGGGAATAGGAGCAGTAGCATTATCAATTACATTATCTAATGCATCAACACCACTAAAAAACCAATTGGCTTCAACGAATGCTCCACCATCTGCACCAGTTGCATCTGAACGGTAAGCCCAACCATCTTTATATTCCCAGCCTAGACCTGTTCCACTTACATCAGGGTCACCGAATATATCTACATGTTGACCATATTTAAATAATTCTACTGCATCGTCACCATTAAAACTACCACCTAGAAAACTTACAGCATCTGCATCGAATCCGAAAAAACCATTAAAGGCTGCACTATCTGTTGTGATATAATAAAATTGACCTGCTACCATTGGAATTTGAGGGAAGAAATACTCTATCCCATCTGTACCTCCACCATTGTTAGCTGTTCCCAGAGCATAAACACTCATGTCTGGAATAGATTTAATAGCATAAATTTCTATTGCTTTTGGTAAACCGCCAGGTAAAGAGGCATCAATTATACCTGTTATCACAATATCTGATTCTAAAGCTCCACAATTAGAGCAGAGGTAATATTCGTAGTCCGTTAAAGGCATTAATCCAGTAACTGAAACCGAATCATCAATTAAACCCGCAATGGTTGTACCCATTCCTGGTGTAAAACCAGCGGGACCATATTCTAAATCCCATGTGGTTTCTGTCCCATTAGGGGTCCACTCAATTTCAGCGGAAGAAGATGTAATACCCGAAACTCCTGTAATTGTTGGAGGAGGACATTGACTAAAGCCCACACTATAGTAAAATAATACTACTAAAGAGGCAAGTAAAATATTTTTCATAATAAAATATTAGTGAATAAAAGGTTATGAAATTTAAAGAAGAAGTGTTCCGATATATTAATATATATTGGAATATTTTGTTGCAAAAATAATCAATATTTTTAATGTAAGACTTTAAATAAGTCCATAATATGTCTAAAGTTATCAAATTATGGTTAAAAGATTTCTTTTTCAGAGTAAGGCGAATATATAAAAATCAAATGAAAAGAATTTTGGATTTACTATCTGAAATACTTCAATATTCCTTCCTTTTTATATATTTGCATCTATTAAATCGCTTTTATTGTAGATAGATTTATCCATTTTATTATCTATCACAATCCAATCCAAATAACAAACCCATTTTGTTCATTCCTTAATACATAAGCCATGCTTATGTGTCTCAACCTATGTGTGAATATCATATAGTTTATCATAATTAACAGGCAATTTATTTTATAATTTTTTAAAAGAAAGAAATAATGATCAATAATTCGAAATCATTTTTTATTCAAACAATTCATTGGAACAAACTTTTATTCTTATTAGTATTTTTTGTATTTAATACACTCGATGTAACCGCAGTGACCTTAAAAAATCAAGAAGAAGTAAATGAGATCGGTCCTACATTAATAGGTAATATTTCCAATTTAAAACTTGATGATAATTTATCAGGTACTCCGATAACAGATTTAAGTCCTTTATCAGGTATTACTTCTATTGAAACTACTCTAGTAATTAAAGATAATCCCTTGTTACAAAGTTTAGACGGATTAGATAATCTAGAAAGTATTGGTTTAATTATAGCCATTGAAAATAATGCTCAGTTAAGTGATCTTAGTTCCCTAATAAATATTTCTTCTTTATCTTTAGATTTAAGAATTTTGGATAATCCAATGATAGAAAATTTAGATGGATTAAACGGCTTAGTAAGTGTAGGAAAACTTTTATTGGAAGATAATTCATCTTTAAATGATATATCTGCATTATCAAATTTAACATCTATTTCAAATGAAATCTTAATCAAGAATAACTTGAATTTGGTTTCTTTAGAGGGATTAAATGCAATTGAAAGTACTGGAGATTTAACCATTCAAAATAACAACAGTTTGATTAGTTTAGAAGGAATATCAAACATCAATTTTGTTTCTTTAAGCTTAAATATTAATAATAATGCATTGTTACAAAATCTAGAAGGATTAAATGCTTTGGAATCTGTTGGAGTGAATTTAATAATTGGAGGTAATAATAGTTTGGAGGATATTTCTGCATTATCAAGTTTGACAACTGTTTCAGGTCAACTCAATATCATTAATAATTTTATTTTAGAAAATCTAGAAGGATTAAATTTAATTGAAAGTATTGGAGAATTTAATATATTTTCTAATGCAGCATTAATTGATATTACAGCACTAGAAAATTTAACTACTATTACAGAAAATTTATTCATCTTTTTTAATCCATTATTAGAGAATTTAGATGGTTTAAATAATTTAGAATCTATCAACAATATTCATATTGGTTATAATCCATTGTTACAAGATATTTCTGCATTTTCTAGTATCACAAATACTTTAGGTTCTGTAACATTTGAATATAATGATGTTCTTGAAAATTTAGAAGGTTTAAACGAAATACAAATTATTGGAGGCGATTTAGTCTTAAGGGATCATTTATTGTTAAATGATTTATCTGGTTTATCTAATCTTACAAATGTTGAAGGACAAATATCAATTAAAAATAATAGTGTATTAGAAAATTTAAATGGATTAGAAGTGTTAGAGAATATTGGTGGCTCATTAAGAATAAATAATAATCCAATATTGAATGATATGTCCAGTTTATCGAATGTGACAGATATTAACAATTATATTAGTATAAGTAATAATCCAATGTTAGAAAGTTTAGAAGGATTAAATTCATTAGAACTTTATGGATTAGGAATTGAAATACATGATAATGAAACTTTAATTGATATCTCTGCTTTAACAAATCTTTCTAATTTTAATGGAACAATTTCCATTTATAATAATCCTATACTTTGTAATTGTGAAATACTTTGGGATATACAAGAAGCTCAAAATATTATTATTTATAACAATGAAGTTGGATGTAATAGTTATGAGGAAGTCATCAATGGATTAGGTTGTGAACCACCAAGTTGTACAGAAGGATTACCTCTTTTAAATGTAATTTCTTCTAACGTGAATGGAAATTTGTTATTCACATGGACAACAGTATCTAATCCTTGGGAAGGAAATTATTTCCTGAGATATAAAATAGAAGATTGTGGAGAATGGTTTTATATTCAAGATTTTTCTTTTACAAGTTATCAAATTTATAATACAAGTCCATGTAGCCAATATTTATTTGAGGTACGCTATGATTGTGAAACTTCTGAATGGTCAGAAACAAGTACCTATTCACAATGTGGGACAATAAAAGGCATCATATCTACCGAACCAGATTGTGAAGAGCCTCTACCATTTGTTGATGTTGAAATAACAGGTTTAACTAGTTGCATTTCTGAATCAAATGAGAATGGTAAATATGGATGTACTATTGCGACTTTAGGTAATCTTACGATAAATCCAAGTAGAGATGGAGATGATATTTGTGGTGTAACAACAACAGATATTATTATTATACGTCAACATATTCTTCAAAATCAACTTTTGGATTCTTACTATAAAAAAATAGCTGCAGATGTAAATAAGGATGGCTGGATTGCAACTAATGATATTACTAAAATTAAAAAATTAATTTTAGGATTAAATGATGAATTCGCATTTACAGATTCTTGGATATTTGTTAATCCTGAATCATTTGTAGAATTGGGCCCATCAGAAAATCAATTACCTAATTTTGAAGAAGAAATTTCAATTAGTTTTGGAGAAACATTATGTCACACTAGATTCGTAGGAGTAAAAGCTGGAGATTTAAATTGTTCTGCAAATTGTGTTGAAATAGATCCATTAGGATTCATTAGTAATGGAGGGTCAGATATTGCTTTGAACCCGATTAAATTTTCAATAGGTAATAGTGAAAATTTAGATGAAAATAGAAATGCTAGAATTGCTTTAAATGTAGAAGAGAAATATTTAGAAACTTTAGGCTTTCAAATGGGATTTTCGTTTGATCCTAATTTTATTAAAGTGAATAAAATATATTCAAATGCTCTTAAAAGTTTTAATGAAGAAGACTATAATATTGTGGCAGAAAAAGGCAATATATATATTCAATGGGATGATGAAAATCTTCGTCCTACCCATTTAAAAAATGGAGAAGCTTTAATTCAATTCGATATTGAAATTTTAAGAGAATTTAAAAACTTGAGTGATGTATTTAAACTAAATGAATCCGTTTTATCTAGTGAAGTTGTAGATCCAAAAATTAATACAAATCGAATAGAAATAGTTGAATCAACTAGTAAGAGGCAAATAGAAACATTACCTATTTATCCTAATCCTGTAAATGATGTTTTATATATTGAAAATGAATTCTCTAAAGATATTAAGATTGAAATCTATAATGCTGCTGGACAATTATTAACGAATGCAGAAATTAGTTCTTATGGTAGAACTGAGTTAATCATGAGTGAATATAAGTCAGGTGTTTATTTGATTAAATATTTTGATGATGATCAAAATAGAATTGTAATGAAAAAAGTTGTAAAGCTTACAGATTAAATATAAAGTAATAGGGGAATTAAAAAGGCTATATCGTTATTTAGATATAGCCTTTTTTAGTATAATGAATTTTAATTACTTATCATTCAGTTCCCAATTATAATCGATGTATTCAATTTTGGCATCGGAATTTATTTTAGTATTAGAATATTTATTTAGGAAAGTAATAATATCCCCAAAATCGGCTTTATACCATTCGAAAATTTTAGAGATTTTAACTTTCTTTTTGTCAATTATATTGTATTTCGAATTATTAATAAAGTCTTTCGTTTGTTTTTCAAGATAAGATTCTACGTTACTTTCTGTCCAGGCTTTGTTTAATAAAGGTGGACAAGATTGAGCAGCACAATTTACTGCAAAATGAATTCTTGCATCTTTAAATTTAGGACGAATGATTGTATTTTCTACTTCATCAAGTGAATAGACATTTAAACCCGTTTTAACTCTTTTTACATTCCATGTTTTTCCTCCATCTAAATCCATTGGACTCTTAATAGGATATTTATCAATAACGGCTTTGATCATCCAGGCATTGTACAAATTAAACCAATAAGCTTTTTCTT
>JAHDFV010000035.1 GCA_020627985.1 Saprospiraceae bacterium | reverse complement strand
TAAGCAAAAGAGTATATCAAATTGAGTCATTCGTTACTGAAAAAGTAACGGAAGTAAAAGATAACATTGAGGAATCTTTAGAGCATTTAGAAGAAAGAAGAAAGCAACAAGCTGCTGTCAACGAAAATGCTTCCATGAAAGGATTGAACGATCTAGCATTAATGTTGAGTGAGGTATTAAACCAAATGCAACAGCAAATGGCTTCTCAAATGCAAGGGAATCAAAATTGTCAAAAACCAGGAGGAAAAGGAAGCGGGAAAGGCAAGAATGGCAAAGTGCCAGGCGATATGAAAGGCATGCAAGAACAATTGAACAAAGACATGCAGCAGATGAAAGAGGGGATGAATGGTAAAGGTGGAAAAGGCCAAAGTAAACGATTTGCTGAAATGGCAAAAAGACAAGCTGCGATTCGCGAAGCAATGGAAAAAATGCAAAGAAACAATCAACAATCTGGCGAAGGAGGAGATCCTGAGTTACAGGAAATGATTGATCAAATGAATAAAACGGAAACAGACCTAGTCAACAAAAAGCTGAACAATCAAACGATGAAACGTCAGCAAGATATTATGTCTCGTTTATTGAAATCAGAAAAAGCAGATCGTCAAAGAGAATTTGACAACAAAAGAAAAGCAGAACGAGCTACTCAAAGAGAGCGAAAAATGCCTCCTGCTTTACAAGAATACTTAAAGAAAAGAGAAGCTGAAATAGATATGTATAAGGAAGTTTCACCATCGTTGAAACCTTACTATAAAACTTTAGTAGAAGAATACTATAGAAGCTTAAAAAAGAAATAATACCTAAAACCCCCAAATAAACACTCAAATTAAATGCACTATTAAAAACACGATTAACCATTCTTAAAAGCATGGCGAACGAAGTACAAGAAATGTTGGAATTAAAATCAGATATAAAGTTGATGCCTGAAGTGGAAACTTTTGTGGAAAACTTAGTAGAAAGATATGACGTAGGTCCTGAAATCTATGGTAATATTTTGATTTCTCTTACAGAAGCTGTAACCAATGCCATTGTTCATGGCAATGCATCAGACAACAAGAAAAAGGTTTTCGTTGGAATGAATAAAGGAGAAAAAGATATCACTTTCAAAGTAACGGATCAAGGTCCAGGCTTTGATTTTTCTGCTTTACCTGACCCAACCGCTCCAGAAAATCTATTAAAAGTAGGAGGAAGAGGTGTTTTCATGATGAAACAACTTTCAGACCTAGTAATTTTCTCTAATAATGGGAATACAGTAGAATTACAATTCAAGGTATAAATGTCTTTCTATTTTCCAGGAGAAAAAGAATCCCTTAAAGGAGAAATCCTTTTTGGGTACGAAGACATAGAATTTATCCTCGAATCTGCCGAGTCATATATTCAATGGATCAAGCTAATTATTGAAGAGGAAGAACAAGCATTAGATCAGATTAATTATATTTTCTGTTCTGATCAATACCTTCATCAAATCAATGTAAAGCATTTAGATCACGATAACTTTACAGACATTATTACTTTTCCTTTTTCTGATGAACATATAGAAAGTGACATCTATATCAGTATTGATCGCATCAGAGAAAATGCCAAAACATTTGACACCACCTTTGAAAATGAATTACGAAGAGTCATGATACACGGAGTTTTACACCTTTGTGGCTATGGCGATAAAACAGATTCAGAAAAAGAAATCATGAGGCATAAAGAAACGGAAGCGATATTAAAATTCGAACATAAAGATTAGTCTAGAAATTGTACCTCTATTTTTAAAGTATCCGCTTTTACATCTCCAATTGCTTTACGTTTACTATTAATGGCAAACCCTTCTTTAGGAGAATAATACAAAACTTTTTGAGCTTCATTCAAAAGGTTTTTCTTTTCCTTATGAATGATAATTTTTGTTAGATCTCCTTCTCCCCAATTCTTAGGATATTGAATTGTCATATCTCTAACTTCCAAATCATCATCCAAAGCTTTATACGTTTTTGAAGAAGCTGATTCGACTACTTTATAGCGATCTACTAATGCTTTTTTATTGATATTAGAAGAATAAAATTCAGATAATTCTTTTTTGTAATCTGGTTTAGCAATTGATTTCGTTTCTGACTTTCCATTTAATGAAACAGTTTTACGAATATCTTTTCCTTCTAATCGATCTACTTCTTGGTTTAAAAAAGTAGTGATATCATAAAAATTTCTTTCTTGTAAAGCAGGATCCATCTCAGGTGGGGTACACTGAATCATTAAAAATATAAGAAGAAAAACAAGAGAAATTTTATTCATCATTTTTAATTAAACACGTTCCAGTCATTTCTTTAGGAGGATCTATTCCTAAAAGATATAAAATAGTTGGCGCTACATCAGCTAATTTTCCAGACTCTAATGTAGCTTTTGTATCATTTTTATAAACATAAAAGCAAGGGACTAAATTCGTAGTATGTGCAGTATTAGGACTGCCATCTTCATTAATCATATAGTCAGAATTGCCATGATCAGCGATAATAATAGAAGCATAATTGTGCTCATTTGCCACTGTGATTAATCGCTGAACACAAGCATCTACGGTTTCAGCTGCCTTAATAGCTGCGCTGAAAATACCTGTATGACCTACCATATCAGTATTTGCATAATTCAAACAAATAAAATCAGGACTTTGTTTTTCTATCGCTTCAATTATAGAATCTGTAATCTCAATTGCAGACATTTCTGGTTTTAAATCATAAGTATCCACTTTTGGCGAAGCTAACATAATTCGTTCTTCTCCATGAAAGGGTTCTTCTCTACCACCTGAAAAGAAAAAAGTAACATGAGGATACTTTTCCGTTTCTGCAATACGAATTTGAGTTTTTTTATGATCTGCTAATACTTCTCCCAGTGTTTGTTTCAGATTATCCTTTTCGAAAATAACATCAATATTTTTGAATGAATCATCATATTGAGTCATCGTAACAAATTTTAACCCTAGTTTTTTCATTCCAAATTCAGGATGATCTTTTTGAGTTAATACTTCTGTGATTTGCCTTGGTCGATCTGTTCTAAAATTAAAAAAAATGACCACATCATCTTCTTTAATAGTAGCAGTAGGCTGACCCTGCATGTTTTCCACAACAATGGCTGGCATAAATTCATCAGTATACTTATTCCCTTTATCATATGAAGCAAGAATAGAGGATAAAGGATCACGACTTCTTTCTCCTTTCCCATGAACCAATAAATCGTACGCCAATTGAATTCTTTCCCATCGGTGATCTCTATCCATGGCGTAATATCGTCCAATAATGGAAGCTAATTGAACTGGGCTATCTTGTATATGATTTAATACATCTTTAATATAATCATGTCCACCTTTAGGTGAAGTATCTCTACCATCCATAAAAGCATGAATGTAAACCTCTTTTAATCCCTTCTGATCGGTGATATCACAAAGCGCTTTTAAGTGATTGATGTGAGAATGCACTCCCCCATCAGAAACTAAACCCATTAAATGAACGGCTTTATTTTCTTTTTGAGCATAATTCAATGCTTGAAGAATCGTTTCATTCTGATGAAAAGATTGATCGGCTATCGCATTATTGATTCGAAGTAATTCTTGATAGACAATTCTACCAGCTCCAATATTTAAATGACCTACTTCTGAATTACCCATTTGTCCTTTTGGTAAACCAACTTCTTCCCCATAAGTCACTAATTCTGAATGAGGATATTCT
This sequence comes from Saprospiraceae bacterium, assembly GCA_020627985.1. Lineage (GTDB taxonomy): Bacteria > Bacteroidota > Bacteroidia > Chitinophagales > Saprospiraceae > JAHDCE01. The sequence goes on along the minus strand of JAHDFV010000035.1, from coordinate 17,798 downwards.
TTATATAAAGAATCAATAAAAGGAGTATTTGCTTGCGCTAATGCACTAACTTCAGGGTTCTTCCCATGTCCCCATCCATCTAAAATAACCAACATACTCTTAGGAGATTCCACCTTTTTCATAAACGATTCAATTTCAATTTGGAGCAAAAGTACATAATAGATTGATGAAAATAAACGTTAAATTTCATGGTAAATGGGTTAAAGAGTTTTAAGAAACGAATCTTTTTGGGATTTCTCCGTTTACTTAAGTAGAACTAAACATAATGGTTTATAAGACAGAGCGTTACACTTTTTTAACTTAATTTTAATTATCCTGCAAGTGTTTTTTCTTGATTATCAAGGAACTTAGCAGTAAATTAGAGAAGTAAATCCTTTTAATATGAAAAGCCTAATATTCAGTTTAGTTATTTTTGCTGCTCCTTTGTCAAGTGTAATGCCAGACATGTCGGGTATCACAAAAGCCTTGAAAACAGGGAATTCAGAAGCATTATCCTCATTTTTTGATGAGGATGTAGAATTAGCTTTATTAGATGATGAAGACATCTATGAGAAAGCGGAAGCGAAAGCAAAATTAACTAGATTCTTTGAATCTCATCCTCCAAAATCTTTTAGCCAAGTACATAAGGGAACATCAAAAGGAGAAGATTCACATTATGTAATTGGTGATTTAGTTGCTGATGGTACTACTTATAGAGTATATATCTATTTGGAAGAAACCGAAGATTCTTATATCATTCAAGAATTACGAATCGAAGAATAATATTCATTTATAAAAATTATCGAAGAGAGCTTACAATGTGAGCTCTCTTTTTTTATGTTTTAGACTTGCATTGTGTAGTAGAATATCTCATTTTTGTGACTTCTAAATCACTACATACTAAAAAAGAAACCGATGGCAATATCGAAAGATGAATTATTAGCATTTATTCAAGCAGGACTAGAAGAAGATGTAAAAGATGGAGATCATACTTCATTAGCTTGTATACCTTCTGACAAGATAAGTACCGCTAAATTGTTAGTTAAGGACTTTGGTGTACTTTCAGGTATGGAAGTAGCTCGTACGGTTTTTGAACATGTGGATCCTTCTGTAAAATTTAATGCCTTTCTTGAAGATGGTGCAGATATTTCTGAGGGAGATATTGCTTTTGAAGTTACGTGTAATAGTCAAGCTTTATTAAAAGCAGAACGTTTAGTATTGAATACCATGCAAAGAATGAGTGGTATTGCAACACATGCGCGAAGATTTGCTGATGAGGTTGAAGGGTTAAAAACTCAAATTTTAGATACAAGAAAAACAACTCCCTTAATGCGTTTCTTAGAGAAGCAAGCAGTATTAACAGGAGGTTGTACTAATTATAGAAGTGGTTTGTATGATAGAATCATGATAAAGGATAATCATGTTGATGCCGCTGGTGGAATGGAGAATGCCATTAAGAGAACGCATGCTTATTTAAAAGATAATAATCTAGATTTAGAAATAACAGTTGAAGTTAGAAATCTCGTTGAGCTTTATACGGTATTAGAAATTGGAGGAGTAAATAGGATTATGCTCGATAATTTTGAAGTACCACTAGTAAAAGAAGCCGTTCAAATTGTAAATGGCAGATTTGAAACAGAAGCTTCAGGTGGAATTAATTTGCAAACAGCAAGAAGTTATGCCAAAGCTGGAGTTGATTTTGTTTCTGTAGGGGAATTAACGCATTCTATCAAGAGTTTAGATCTGAGTTTAAAGATCAAGAAATAAAGGAATGATATATTAGAATAGAAAAGGGCTATAACGAAAGTTACAGCCCTTTTTTAATTGGTTTTTCATTTGGTTTGAACCAAATCGTTTTAAAATTATTAAATGCAGGGGGAAAGATAGAAATTTTATAATTCATTGATTCAAAAAAAGAGAAGAAGTAGAGGGGATTTACTTCTCAAGAAGGGAAATGCTAAAAATTATAAAACAAAAGAGGGAAATAAAATTTTGATAATATATTGATATTCAGTTGATTTGATACGATATAGCAGGTAGAATCATTAATGTCATTAAAGAAATTAAAACGACCCAAAATCGTACGTCTTTAAAAAATGTTAGATTATTTTCCGTAATCATTTTCATTAGGTATTAAGGTGTTAAAGCATTATTTAGTGTATTAAACAATTTGAAAATATGAGGGAGGAGTAAATGAATACATCAAATTGTTTGATATTGATAAGCCAAAAAGAATGCCAAAAAAAAATGACCCAAAAAGAACTAGATTAACTCGTGACAGAAGATTTATTAAGATGAATTAATGTATTATTTATTTTTCGAATTAATTGAGGGCCTTCATAAATGAGTCCGGAATAAATCTGAATGAGTGAGGCACCCGCATTTAATTTATCAATAGCATCTTGAGGCGATCGAATGCCACCAACGCCAATGATTACAATTTTACCATCTGTTTTTTCATGGATATATCGGATAACTTCAGTGGATCTTTGACTAAGAGGTTTTCCGCTTAAACCACCATTCCCTATATTCATGATCTTTTCTTGTGATGTGTTTAAGTTTGATCGATCGATAGTTGTGTTCGTTGCGATGATTCCAGTTAACTGGGTATTTAAAATGATTTCAATGACATCATCCAATTGTTCATTCGTCATGTCAGGTGCAATCTTCAATAAAATAGGTTTTGGTTTTTCTTTAGCTAAATTTAAAGATTGTAAATGACTTAATAATCGAGTTAAGGGTTCTTTGTTTTGTAATTCACGTAAGCCAGGAGTATTCGGAGAACTAACATTAACCACAAAATAATCGACATAAGGGAATAAAGCCGTAAAGCTTTTATCATAATCTGTGACAGCAATTTCGTTTGGAGTCAATTTATTTTTTCCAATATTACCTCCTACAATTAGATTTTTTGGCTTCCCATTCTTTAAACGATTCACCATTGCATCCAATCCTTCGTTATTAAAACCCATTCTGTTGATGATTCCTTCATCTTCTGGAAGTCTAAATAAGCGAGGTTTGGGATTTCCTACTTGAGCAATAGGCGTTACAGTTCCAATTTCTATAAAACCAAAACCTAAAGCAGACATAGCCTTATAATGTTTGCCATCTTTATCAAAACCTGCAGCAAGCCCAACAGGATTTGGGAATTCTAAACCCATGACTGTTCTTTTTAAACGATTATCTTTGACCGTATGGAAACTTTTGAAGATTACATTTACAATTGGGATAGCTAATATTATCTTTAGCACTGTTAATGTAAAATGATGCGCTTTTTCTGGACTTAATAAAAAAAGAATTGGTTTAATGATTGATTTGTACACGTTCGTTTTATTTTTTGGCAAATATAACAAATAGCTATCGTGAAAATTCTATTATATAACGATACATATAAACATTTAGGAGGAGCGGAAACATATTGCCTAGAATTATTAGATAAACTGAAAGAATTAGGGCACGATCCTTATTGGCTTTCTCATGGTTTGGAAGAGCCTATAGATAAATCACATATCGTTTTACCTATATTTAATGAAGGCAAAATAAATTATTTCGCTTCGAAATATTTTTTTAATTGGGGAGCATATATAGCGTTCAAAAAACAATTAGAAAAATTAAAACCCGATGTGATTCATATTCATCACAATCGTTATTATACTTTTTCATTACAGAAAGCAATTAAGGATACAAAAATTCCTGTAGTCCAAACGATTCACGATTATACTTTACTTTGTCCTTCACAATACTATCCAGATTTATATTATGATACACCAGGTACAAAATCTAGAAAAGAAAATTGCCAATTGATTTGTTCGCAAGGCAGTTGTTTGCCGCTTAAATCTAGGATGGGCCATCCATTAGCTCATGATAGGAAACGGAAAAAAATCCAACAAAATATTCCGACGTTCATCGCACCATCTACAACGTTAAAATCTTATTTGGAAAAGGCTGGTTTTCAAAATGTACGGTATGTTCCTTTTTTCATTAATGAAAATAAATGGTCTTTTGATGCGAAAAGAAAGGAAAAAAATAAAGTATTATTTGTAGGTAGAGTAGAAACCAATAAAGGAGTTCATTTATTAATGGATACCATTATACAGTTAAAAGAAGAGATAAATGATATTCAATTAGTGATTGCTGGAGAAGGATCTCAAAGAGAAATTCTTTCTCAAAGAGTTGATCGTGAGAATTTAAATGATTTTATAGAAATAACAGGCTATATAAAATATTCTGAAATAGAGAAGTATTACAATGAAGCGAATGTCCTCGTAGTTCCTTCTCTTGATATGGAACAATTTGGATTAATTGGAATAGAAGCTTTAGCAAGTGGTACCTCAGTTGTAGGAAGTAATACTGGAGGTATACCAGAATGGTGTATCCATGAAGAAACGGGCTTATTGTTTTCGCCAGAAAAGCCTTTAGAATTAAAAACTCAAATTAAAAGAATGCTAAAAGAAGAGGGATTAATGGATGAATTAACCCAAAATGGAATGAATCATATTAAAAAAATATTTAATGAAAAACAGCACTTTGACAAATTACTAAAAATTTACCAAGAAGCTAAGATTATTGAATAGTCTTTGATAAGGTAAGATGAAAAGTTGTACCGACATTCTTTTCCGAAGTCAGCCAAATTTTTCCTTGATGCTGATTGACAATCTTTTTGCATAAAGCTAAACCAATGCCAGAGCCTTCATATACTTCATTAGAATGCAATTTCTTGAAGAGTAAAAATATCTTATTATGGTATTCTTTATCTATTCCGATACCATTATCTTCAATGGTGAAATTCCAATGATCAATTTTTTCAAAGCAGCTTACCTTAATAAAAGGTTGCTTTTCTGGGACACTAAATTTGATCGCATTTGAAATTAAATTTTGAAACAATTGCCTGATTCTGGTCCGATCTGCATAAATAGTACTGGGGATTCCATTAATCTCAATACTTACGTTTTTATCATCTATGTTAGTTTTTAATTCATAGAAAATATCTTCAAAAATTTGATTCAAATCCAATGATTGAATTTGAATCTTTTGAGTATCAGCTCTAGAATACATTAAAAGGTCATTGATCAATAATTCCATGTTTTTGGTAGCCTTAATAATGAAATTTAAATAATCAGATTCATCTGGGTTTAATTTTTCTTTGGCTGAACGGGATAATAATTGAGAAAAGGAAACCATTGTACGAATTGGACCTTTTAAATCATGAGAAGCGACATATGCAAAATTCTCCAGCTGCATATTACTTTCAATATATTTTTGAAGTTCTTTATTTTTAATATTGAGTTCTTCAAGATTTCTTTTAATGGTTTCTTCTTGCTTAGTCGTTTCAGTAATGTCTTTAAATATTGAAGTATAAAGGTGTGGATTGTCTTTGTTTTTGAAAGTATATACAGAAGTGTATAGCTGAGTTCCATCGTCTAACTCATGTAGCCATTTAAATTCGAAATTATCTTCTTCGGTAGTCCTTTCAATAATTTTCTCTAATGCTTTTTTAGATGAAATACCATTAGGTTGATATTTAGGGCTAAACCCAAGGACATCTCTTTGTAAAAATTCTTCGGCAGAGTTTAACTTAAAATATTTAATCAATTTTTGATTCACTTCTTTTATTGAAACAGAATTAATATCAAAAATTAATATACCATCAAATCCATTTTCAAATAAAGAACGATATTTTAATTCTTTTTTCTGTAATGCGATTTGTGCGCTCTTTTGAACATCAATATCTTCAATAAATCCGACAATATATTTTTCATTTTGGATATGTATTAATGAACGAGTAATTTTAGCCCAAAACTGGCTCCCATCTATCCTTTTATATTGTTTTTCCATAGAGAAGGAATCAATTTCTCCTTTCAATAATTGTCCAATATTTTTATCTCTTAATTTTATATCTTCTTGGTATGTAAAATTATGCGGATGTATATAATCTTGATTCTGTTATCCAAGCATGGATTTTAGTTTTGGATTAATAGCTTTTATTTGATTGGTATCAATTTGTCTAAATCCAATACCAAAAGGACTATGTTCAAAAATTGTATTTAATCTTTCATCATTTTCCTTTTTTTCAAGTTCTATAATTTTTGATTTGGAAATATCTTCAAATGTATATAGTGTCCCAATCTGTTCCTCTTCTTCAATGATTAAAGGAATTCGATTGGTTTTAAACCAAATAGTTGTTCCATCATCAGCAATAATTTCTTCTTCTTTTCCAAAAGAAAAAGAACCGTTTAATTCAAGATCTTTTTTAGCGGTTAAAAAAGGAGATATTTCTTTTGAGTCTAATAGTTCTTCTTCCTTCTTTAAAATCAATTCATTACTAGAAGAGAATCCTGCTTTTTGGGCGAATCTATTATTACTCCCAATATATTCTCCTTCATTATTTTTCCAAAATATATATTGAGGTAAGTTATTAATGATAAGTTGTAATAAATCACTCCTTTGTTGTAAATCTTCTGCTAATACCTTTTCCTTCGTTCTTATTTTTTGATACAAATTCAATGAAAGCATTTTATAACTGAAGGTAATGCTGAAGATGATCGTCATGATCATTGAAATGAAATCTAATGTTTTGGGATCGAGAATATAGTAAGGCCTAATATTACAAACACTAATGATCATGAATGAAATAATAGAACAGGCAAATAATAAGTGGTGTACCCATTTATTACTGATTTCATACATATATGCTCCAAAGGAACATAATATTAATATAAGATGAAAAAGAGTGCTACTCCCAAATAAAATTGAAGTAAGGCAGGTAACAAAAATATAAAAAGACAAAGAACAGACAACTGCTATTTCAGTTTTCTTTTGTTTGTTAAGGAATAATACTGAAAAATTGATGATCGTCCATACCAAAAATAAAAGAATAAGGAATCTAGGATATTGATAAAAAAAAGAGGATATAAGAAAAATAAGAATAGTAATATTACCAAGAACAGAATCTAAATTCATAATACCCCTCTGAAGTTGAACAAATTTTTGTTCATCTTCTACGCCAAAATTAAGAATAGGAATCTTATGAAAAGGAAGCATTATTCTTTAGTTTTTTGTTTCTAGTCTTGGGTTGTTATTAGTTTTACGCAAAAATCTCAACTGTGTTTAGTTTAAAATGACTTTTTTATAATAAATAATTATGTGATGATATATAAAGGGGGAATTGTAAGTCCGTATCTTTGTGAAAAGCTAAAAAATATCAAATGTCAGATAAGTATAAATATGATTTAAGAGGCGTTTCTGCTACAAAAGATGAAGTCCATCAAGCGATTAAACATTTGGATAAAGGATTGTATCCCAATGCTTTCTGTAAAATAATACCAGATGTTATTGCTGGCGATGATCAGTTTTGTAATATAATGCATGCAGACACTGCAGGTACGAAAGGAAGCCTAGCATATATGTACTGGAAAGAGTCCGGAGATTTAAATGTATGGAAAGGGATTGCTCAAGATGCGATTGTAATGAATATTGATGACATGGCATGCGTAGGTTGTGTTGAGGATATTGTTCTTTCTTCCACAATTGGTCGCAATAAAAGTTTGATAACAGGTGAAGTAATTGGTGTTATTATTAATGCAGCTGTTGATTTTTGTGATATGCTCAAAGAATATGGAGTGAATATCCATTTGTCAGGAGGAGAAACAGCAGATGTTGGTGATATTGTACGTACAATTGATGTAGGCTATACCACTTTTGCACGTTTGCCTAAAAACAAACTGATTGTCAATGATATTAAAGCAGGTGATGTAATAGTGGGTTTTGCTTCGTACGGACAAGCAACATATGAAAATGAGTATAATGGAGGAATGGGGAGCAATGGTTTGACATCAGCACGACATGATGTTTTTACTAAAGAATATGCGACTAAATATCCAAACAGTTTTGATGCTAATATTCCAGATGAAGTAGTATATACTGGAAGCAAAAAATTATTAGACGAGATCGAAATTGAAGGACAGAAAATGACAATTGGAAAATTAGTTTTATCTCCGACAAGAACGTATCTTCCTTTAATTAAAAAAGTGTTAGAATTAGAAAATGCATACCAACAAATTAATGGTATGATTCATTGTTCTGGAGGTGCCCAAACGAAGGTTCAAAAATTTATTCATAATAAACATATCATAAAAGATAATTTATTTTCAACACCACCGTTATTTAATTTAATTCAAGAGGAATCAGGTACTTCGGATAAAGAAATGTATCAAGTATTTAATATGGGATCTAGACTTGAAATGTATACCAATAAAGAATTTGCTGAACAATTAATACAGGTTTCAAAATCATTTAATATTGATGCACAAATTATTGGTAGAGTAGAAGAATTTAATGGAGAAAAAGTTACAATAATATCCGATAAAGGAAAATTTGAATATTTGTAAGATTAAATAAAACATTACTTTATTATTAATTGTTTTTTTTCAAGAGAATGTGTAATTTTATTTCAAACATACATACGCTAAATTCAACTTTTTTTAACCCAATGAATTTTATCCGAAATAAACAATAATAAACTGTTCGTAATCGGTGGGAATAATGAAGTATAGTGGAACTTTATTTATAGTATTTTTATTATTTATTCAAATAACAGCACAAGAGTCAAATCATTTTGATTTAACTGAAAATGATACAAAATATCAGAGTAATTATTTTGATGCTTTATCTCATTTTTATTCAATTAAAAGTAAACTTTTAAAATCTGTTATAAAGTCTTCTAATTCAACATTAGAAACAACTCCTTCCCTTGTAATTGATCCTAATACACCTCCGACAAATATCACATTAAATCCAATTTTATCTCAAGCAGCTGAGAAAATTAGATTAAGACCATCTCCAGTTTTTGTGGATTATCCTTTAGCGTATAAAAATAATTATGCGCCTTCTGTTTCGAAACCAACACATCTAAAAGGAAAAGTCAATAAACCTACTTTTTCTTCGGTAGCTGTTAAATTTTATAAAGATTTAATCTCTTTTGAAGAAAGTGAATTTGTACTTCCTTTAGGACAGAATAATCAATTTGATTTCCAATTTGATCTTTCTGAACCCACCATTGCGAAATTAGCATATGGGAATCAAGATATGTTTTGGATATCGATTTTGTAGGAGATTCCTTTTTATGGTCGTTATCATTTGAAGGGAAAGGGGCTCAAAACAATAATTTTTTAAAAAGTTTTAATACAGAATTTATTAATCATTCTGAAAGTAGAGTCTATAGCGAAATCGTTACTAAAAGAGCGATTGATTATAAAAATTATATTGATAAGATTCATCGATCTAAATGGAATTTCTACCATACCTATGATAAAAATTCTAGAGAAACATTTACAAACGAATTTTCAAGATATATCATTGGAGAAATTGATTATTGGTGGGCATATTCTTTATTAAGATATCATTGGGAGCATCCAGCATCGAATGGATTAAGTTATCCAATGAAAATTATCCCTAGCTATTATAATTTTTTAGGCAAAATTTTAGTGAGCAATGATTATGCAGTACGAAGTAGAAATTATTTAAATTTCTTAGTGTTATATCTTAAATTAAGAGAGGATAATCCAGAAGCAGCTATTTTAAATCAAATAGACCAATCTGTTTTTGAAGTAAGAGTAAGTGAATTAGATGTTTATGTCAGTTCAAGCAATCGAACGGCACTAACCAAATTATATAGAGGCGAAAGGATTAAATACTTGAATCTGAAATCAAAAACACTTACAACAATGACTGTGAGTGGCTTAACTTCTTCGGATTATTGGTACCAAGTTCGGACAAAAGACGGAAGAGTAGGTTGGGTTTTTGGAGGTGGAGGCAAAATTGTTGGGGATAGAAAAGGAAAAAAAGAATATAAGAATATAGAAGTTGAAGAAGAAGTTACAAAAACGGTTGCAATAGGCTTAGTCGATAGATTAAGAGTGAGAGAAAATCCTGATATGCCAAGTGCTATTGCATTGGTGAATGAAGGGGAACAAATGACATACCTAGGAAATAAATCTCAAAAGAAACAAACCTTCACAATCAGAGGGAATTCAACAACAGATTATTTTTATAATGTACAAACACCATCTGGTCAAATTGGTTGGGTTTTTGGTGGAGCGATTGAGATCAAAAAAATGATTTCGAAACGAAAAGTAAAGAAAACAATTTCTATTGAAGGTAAGAGAAAGGATGTTGAACAATCTCAATTATACCTTTCTGGAAGAGCATTGTACTACACGATGGCAAATACTGTTTTTTGGAAATGTAAGAATAGTAAGCCTTCTGAAATGGAAAGAGAAGTGAATGATTTCATTGCTAAATGCCCTTATCCTGAAATGGATGCAGTAATAAAGAAAGCCTATGATGAAGCAGTCCTTAGAGAATATGATGATTCTTCAAAAGAAACAAAAATAGCAAATCAGGAACCCAAAAAGGAAGAACCGATTGTAAGGAAAGATTCCGAAATTAAACCCAATACAAATGAACAAGAAAATTTAATTGCGGCTAATACCCAAACAAACGAAACGGAAGAAATCGAAATCAAGACCCAAGAAAAAAAGCCTAAAAAACAAAAGGTAAAAAAAGAGAAATCCAAAAAGAATAAAAACGAGGGTGTAGAAAAAACGAATACCAAAGAAACAAAAATTAAGAAGGAACCTATAAAGCAACAAAAGCAGAAAAAAGAAAAACCAAAGAAAGAGAAAAAAGATGAAAATATATCTACTGAAAAAGTAGAGTCGAAAGAAGTACCCAATTCTGAAGTACCCAAAAAACAAAAGGAAAAAAAGCAGAAACCTAAATTAGAAGCAAAGGAGAAGAAAGACACTTCTGGATCTGAAGTAGAAAAACCAAAGAAACAAAAAACCAAAAAAGAGAAGCCAGTTAAAACGAAAAAGCAAAAGACTAAGATTGACCCTGTTGAAAAAGAGGAAGTCGCTTCTGATTTATTTCCAGCTCCAAATTCTGCAAGAGAACCTGCAAGAATGAATGGTTCTTTAGATGCAGATTTAGTGGCTGAATTGGACTTAATTGCTTTAGGTTATACTCCCGAAGAAGCTAAAAAAGTTGTAGCGAAAAGAAAAAAACAAGCCAAAGAAAGAGCGAATCCTACTTCAAAGCCTCAACCAACTAACCAAGAAACTAAGAATACATCATCGAGTAATGTAATAACACCAGCTCAACTTTTATCTCTAATTGATTTAACACCCATTAATAGAGTTTCACACAAAGTGAAAATTAGTGGTAAAATTCAAAACCATAGAAATAAAAATACTCAGATCATATTATACAAAGATCCTGTATCTATGGAGGAGGTTGAATTTAATATTTATGTGAAGCCCGATGGTAGCTTTTCAACTGCTCTTCAAATCTTTGAACCTACAATTGGAAAGTTTATATATGGTTCTAGAAATGCTGAAATTTATTTGGAACCAGGAGACGAGCTCAATATTGATTTTTCTGCTTATGATTTTAGAAAGTCACTAAAGTTTGAAGGAAAAGGCAGTGTACATAATCAATTTATCCAAACGCTAAGGAATGAATTTAAAAACGAAGACACAGAATCGAAAGGGAAAATTTATTCTGCGAGTGCTTCAGGATTTAAACAATTTGTAAAAGAAATTCATAAAAAGAAATTAAAATTCTTAGATCAAAATAGAAAAGGATTTAGTTATGATTTTGATCAATATATTCAAAGTGATGTCAATTATTGGTATGCTTATAATTTAACCAATTACCGATGGGAAAACCCATTACAATATGGAAATTCCAAACCACTAACCATTCGAGATATTAATTATTATGATTTTGTGGATCAAATAGGATTAGTCCAAGAAGGTGCATTACCAAATGAATTTTATACGTATTTTATTGATCTATATTTAAAAGATAAATCAGAAGAACCAGGGAATAAAGGCTTAACCGATATTGAATTATCAAGCCAATATTTATATGGAGAAGTCATGTATTTCTACCAAGCAAAGCGCTTAACAGCAATGGCTAGAAACGGCAAACTAGCTGATGTGCTTTTCGATATTAAACGATTCATGGATGAATGCCCTTATGAATCTTATAGAGAGTCGATGAAACAGGCCTTAAGGGAATCCAATACATTATTAAAAGGTATGGATGCGCCAGATTTTGAATTACTCAATGAAAAAGGGCATAAAGTAAAATTATCGGATTATAAAGGAAAAGTAATTTACCTAGATTTCTGGGCAACGTGGTGTAATGCTTGTATTCGCCAAATGACGAATTCAGATAATCTTAAAAATACATTCAAAAATAAAGATGTCGTTTTCATTTATATTTCTTTAGATTATACTGAAAGTGAGTGGAAAAATTACGTCAGAAGACATACCGTTCCTGGAATTCATTTATATGCGAAAGGAGCTTATGGTTCAGATGTAGCTAAGGATTATGGTGTAAAAAAATTACCCGCATTATTTATCATTGATAAAAATGGAGTCGTTCAAAGGAACACAGAAAAAATGTCAAGCAACTTAAGTATAATGGATCAAATCCAAACTTTGCTGTATAAAAAATAGAGCCTTAAGAGCTTTAATTTATTATCTATCCTCAATAACAACTAGATTAAACAACAATGAAGTTTATTTTTACCCTTTCTTTTTGGCTAAAATCATTCCTGTTTGGAATCTTCATTGGATTACTAGGATTCGCTTGTTCTTACCTTTGTAATAGATGGGTGATTCATTCTACGAATCCTAAAATCTACAACCAAGCAAAAGAAATTCCGAAAAATGATGTAGCCTTATTATTAGGAACGAGCAGATATGTTTGGAATGGCAATGAAAATAGATATTTTAGGAATAGGATAAATGCTACGCTTCAATTATTCAAAGAAGGGAAAATAAAACATGTCATTGTAAGTGGTGATAATCATATTAAATCATACAATGAACCAGAGGACATGCAAATGGCATTAATGGATGGAGGTATTCCTGAAAATAAAATAACATTAGATTATGCCGGATTCCGTACCTTGGACTCTGTAGTTCGATGTAAAAAAGTATTCAAACAAGATAAGTTTACAATTATCTCGCAAGAGTTTCACAATCAAAGAGCTTTATTTATTGCGAAAAGATATGGAATAGATGCGATTGCATTCAATGCAAAAGATGTTGGAAATGCTTATGGTAGAAAAACCATGGCTAGAGAATATTTAGCCAAAGTAAAAGCCGTTTTAGATTTATACATACTTCGAAAAAAACCTAAATTTTTAGGGAAGAGAATTGACATTAAAATAGATTAAAATAAATTCGATGAGACAAAAAATTGCAGCTGGAAATTGGAAGATGAATAAAACATTTGATGATGGAATATCATTGGTCAAAGACATCGTAAATGGAGCAGAAACAAAACCAGGAACATTAGTGATTTTAGGTACTCCATTTATACATTTAAAAGAAGCGGTTCAAGCCACTTCCTATAACGATCAAGTTAAAATAGCTGCTCAAAATTGTCATCAAGAAACCAAAGGAGCATACACAGGAGAGATTTCTGTAGAAATGCTTAAGTCTATTGGAGTAGAATATGTAATTCTAGGACATTCCGAAAGAAGAGAATATTTTAGAGAATCCAATGAACGGATTGCAGAAAAAATTAAAGCAGTTTTAGCAGGAGGTTTGAAACCTATTTTTTGCTGTGGTGAATCATTGGAAATCAGAGAAGAAGGTTGGCATGTCCGATATGTAAAGAACCAATTAAAGAGAGGTATATTTGATCTTTCTGAAGAGGATTTCAAGAAAGTAATTATTGCTTACGAACCCATCTGGGCTATTGGAACAGGAGTAACCGCTTCTCCAGATCAAGCACAAGAAATTCACAAAGAAATTCGAAATGCTATAGCAGAACAATACAATGATTCCATAGCAAATGCTACTTCTATATTATACGGAGGAAGTGTAAAACCAGCGAATGCCGTCGAGCTATTTTCACAGGCAGATGTTGATGGAGGATTAGTGGGAGGAGCTTCATTAAAAGCCGAAACATTTTTACCAATTATTGATGCTTTACCTGCTCATATTTCTTAATTAACAATCCTTTTATTCATGGACTACGTCCAATACAATATCCAATGTCCAACTGAATTTGCAGAAATTATAATTGCATTTTTAGGTGAACTTCCTTTTGATACGTTTCAAGAAAATGAACAAGGCTTTGAAGCCTTCATCCCTTCAAAATTTGATACAACAGAAATAGAATCAGAAGTTAAAAGATTACAAACAAATTTTGATTTTAAATACGAGAAAAAGACAATCGTTCATCAAAATTGGAATCAAGTTTGGGAATCAAATTTCCAGCCTGTTGAGATTGAAGGTTTTTGTGGTGTCAGAGCAGATTTTCATCCGCCTTTTGAGAACATAAAACACGAAATAATTATCAACCCTAGAATGGCATTTGGTACAGGGCACCATGAAACCACATTTATGGTTATGGAATTCATGAAAGACATCAATTTTAAAGGAAAAAAGGTGTTTGATTATGGATGTGGTACAGGAATATTAGCTATTCTTGCCGCTAAAATGGGATGTACAGATATTGATGGAGTAGACATTGAAGAACCTGCTTACGTTAATAGTATTGAAAACGCTAAATATAATTCTACGGCAAATATTAATTATTTTCACGGTACATTAGAAAATGTTCCTGTTCGTACGTATGATATCATATTAGCGAATATAAATAGGAATGTAATACTAGAATCACTTCCCTCGTTATATGAACGGTTAAACCCTGGAGGGGTTTTATATACATCTGGATTTTTAGATCAAGATAAAGATCTAGTTATGGAAGCTCATCTAAAAAATGGTTTCCTTCCTCATGATACGAAGCAGAAAGGAAAATGGATTGCTGCTAAAGCATTCCGTAGGTATTAGAAACTTCGTCAAATTTTTAAAAGTATTTACAATGATGCAAAGATTTACGCTTTTAATTTTTATCTCGTTTTGCTGTACAATCTTAACAGCACAAACTAGATCAGAATTTTCTGAAAACCCACAAGAATTCATGGCTCAATTGGGTGAGTATATGAATAAAAACCAAAGAGAAGATATAGAGGTCATCTACAAAGCCTTTAAATCTAGTTATGAAGGAGGGGCTTTTAATCCTGAACAAGCTAAAACTATTCATACAGTTTGCAATGGAATGTTAAAGCAAAAAATGTCCCCAGCACCCTTTTTTATTGGTTATTTAGGGACGTTGAATACCATTAATAAATTTCAAAAGACTGCCACCAATGTTGATGAATTCAACACCTCTTGCTTGGGTATTATCAATGATATTGAAAAAAGAAATACGAAAGGATATAAATTATTTCTAGGCTTCGCAAGTGATTTTTATGAATTTAAAGCCATTCGTAAGTCATCTGGTTCTATGTGGAGAGTAGAAGCTCCAAGTTATAAAATGAAATATGTTGACAAGGAGATTTTTGTTGAATTTGAACAATTAGACTTATATGGAATACGTAAAAATGATTCGATAAGAATAGAACAAACCAAAGGAGCGTATTATCCCTTTTCAGATATGTGGAAAGGAGAAAAAGGGCAAGTAAGTTGGGCAAGAAATGGAATGGAAGAGGTATTTGTCAAATTAAGCAAATATGAGTTTGAAGTAAAGAAGAATGTATATACTTGTGAAGATGCGACACTTCATTTTCCAAAATACTTTCCTGGAAAACCGATAAAAGGTGTATTTGAAGATAGGATTGTTGTAAAAAGTACTGGTTCTAAAGCGACCTATCCTAGGTTCGAATCCAATAAAAAAATATTAACCATAGATAATATTGGTTCAGATGTTAAATATAAAGGAGGTTTTAAATTACAAGGTCCTACCATTTATGGATACGGAGACAAAGAAAGAAATGCAGAAATTCAAGTAAAATCTTCCAAAACGGGTAAAACAGTCTTTAAAGCCAAAGCCTTACAATTTGTAATTAAAGAAGATGTAAGAAGAGTAGTTAGTAATGCAACAGAAACTGTTCTTTATATTGGTAGAGATTCCATTTATCATCCATCTTCTAATATCCGATTTGATATCGATGATAAAAACCTATCTATTGAAAGAGGAGAAAGAGGAAACGATAGAAATCCTTTTTATGATTCTTATCATAATATTCGATTAGATGCCGATAAATTGGATTGGCAATTAGAGACAGATTCTATTATCATTGGTAAAACGATTCCAGGTATGGCTGGAGGTAATGATAAACTCGCAAAATTTGAATCTATTCACTACTTTAATGAAGGTGGTTATAGAGAATTACAAAACATATCTACGGTTAATCCAATTGCTGCTATAATGGCTTATTCCAAAGAAGTCGGATCAGACGAATTAGATGGAGATGGATTAGCGAAGAAAATTAATCCGAAATTCTCGTTGAAGTCAATTAAGAGTTTATTGTACTCAATGGTAGCAAGAGGATTTGTTGAATTTGATAATGAAACAGGAACAGTCTTTATACAAGAAAAATTAAGACATTACGCAAAGGCAGCGGTCAAAAAAACAGATTATGATAATGTTTTGATTAGTTCTAAATCTAAAAAGACAAATGGTATCATTTATTTAGATGAGCAAAATGAAAATCCAATTGATATTCGCTCTGTGAAATTTGTAGAATTAAGTCAAGTTCAAAAAGTAGCCCTAAAACCAAGAAACAATCAATTATTATTAAAGAAAAATAGAAATTTAGAATATAGCGGAAAAACATTTGCAGGGATGAGTGCTTTCCAAGGGAAAGACAACCGGTTTGATTATGGAGCGTATCAGATTAAAATGGATTCTATCCGATATTTCGATTTATTTGAACATGCAGGACAAGAAGATGAAAACGGTGATCCAATTGCTTATTCAATTGGTTCTAGAATTGAAAACTTATCAGGAGCGCTTTTAATAGATGCACCCAATAATAAATCAAGTAAGGAAGATATCGGTATGTTTCCTTCTTTTTCAAGTAATGGGCCTAGTTATGTGTATTATTATTCTGCTGAAACAGAGGATTATGCCTACAAAAGAGATTCATTTTATTTCGAACTAAATAAATTCGGTTTTGATAATCTTGATAATTATCAGCCTTCTGAAATTAGTTTTAAAGGCAATATGTTCTCTAGTGATATTTTTGTTCCTTTTGAAGAGACGATCTCTTTAATCGAAGAAGATAAATCATTAGGTTTTGTACACGATACGCCCGCCGATGGGTATGGTGCATATACTAGAAAAACACCAGGAGGAAAAGGAAACTATACTGGAGAAATTTCACTAGATAATACAGGTTTTCATGGGAAAGGAAATATTGGCTATTTAGCAGCATCTATTGATTCAGAGGATATTGTTTTTAAACCTAATCTTTTAACCTGTTCTGCTCTACGATTTGATTTAGAAGAAAGAGTAGGAACCAGACCAGAAGTGCCTCAAGTAAAAGGGGTGGATGTAAATGTAAGATGGGTTCCTTACAAAGACTCCATGTACATTAAACCCAAAGAATCACCTTTTGAAATGTTTGCTGCTGGGCTTCACACTTTAGATGGTACCTTGATTTTAACACCTGGTGGTTTAAGAGCCAATGGACTTTTAGATTGGGATAAAGCATCTATGACTTCAAGAGATTTTCTTTTTGGCGCATATTCTTTAACTGCAGATACTTCTAATATTGCGATTAAAGCTAAAAATGCTGAAGGCGAATTAGCATTCGATTCTAAAAATGTAAAAGCGGATGTTGATTTTGAAAAAGGAATTGGAAAGTTTAAAAATAATTCAGAAGGTATAACCACTTCTATGCCTTATAACAAATATAAAACCTCGATGAATGAATTCAATTGGGACAT
>JAHDFV010000034.1:10404-21552 GCA_020627985.1 Saprospiraceae bacterium | reverse complement strand
AGTTTCTTTTTGACTTTTTAAATAATTATATCGATCCAGTGTAATCTTGGATAATTTAATGTATAAAAAATGATTATTTAAATCAATAAATGTATTGTCTACTTTTAAAGTAAAAGTAACTCGATCACCATTAAAGGTATCATCATTAAAAATTAAACCTACTGAAGAAACTGTTTCTTCCATTATTGGATTTTCCGTCCAAGTCCATAAACTATAAAAAGTTTCATCACCACTTTGGTTTCGAATAAATCCTTGTATGTGATAATAATCTTTTTCATTTGAATCATCTAGAAAAGTAAATTCCATTTCATCATATTCTGATTCTCTTAAAGGATCATACATTCCTTTTTGTTCATAAGTAGCAGATTCTATATTTGGAATGAATGGGAGTGTTTGTTTAGCTGTTATTTCATTAAAATCAGGATGATTGATGACTACTTCATATTCTGCTCCAGGTACTGAAAATAAATTTGGGGTATTCGTATCATAATATCCATCAGCTAAAGGTGAGAAAAATTCTGCTTTTAATACTCCATTTTCTTTTACCTCAATATTAGCGTCACCAATTAATGATAAATTGTTTACATCATCTATCGCTTGACTTTTAGCTAAATAAAATCTAGGAAATTCTTCTAAATTACTGGCTAAAAAATGAGGAACCATTTGCGCTTCGTGTTTGGGCACATCTATTTCTACTACCGTTTCACAAGAAGTAAAATAGAAAAGAAAAAAAAATGATACAATTAATATTCTCATTATAAATCTATTCTATAATCTGTACTTTGTTCAACCGAAAACAAGCCAAATCCATTTTCAATATTAGAATAAATAGTTACAGGTTCCGCAAAAGGATTATCTTCTGCTTGTTTATATTGTCTAAAAGATCGAGTATAAAGATAACGATCTTTTGTGAGATGTTTTAATCGTAAAATCAAAATTCTATTTTCAAAATCTTCTCCCAATACTGGATAAGAAAATATTTTGATTACTGCATTCTCTTGTTGAAGAAAATCATCTTTAAAGATTAATTCTTTTTTAAATCCTTTTATAAAAATATTATTATCGGGTTCTAAAGGAAAACGTCCTTCCCATTTCGTTATCGTATCCTTCAATAATAACTGGACAGCATAAAAATTTTCTTCTTCTGGATCATCTTCAATTGATACTATAAATTCATCTAAAGGGTTTCCGTCTTCATCTGAACTCGTTGTACCTTTAAATTCAACATCTTTGATTTCTGATAAAGGCAAAACATCTTGTATCGCAAAAACATTGGTAAATCCATCTACTTGAATTCTTAAGTCGTATCTCGTATTTATAATATTTGAAATACGATAATTTAAAATGTATTCCTTGTCTTCAGCATTAAAAATAAATTCTCCAATAAATATATCATTTTCAAATAAATCAATTTTGGCGTCTTCAATTATTATATCCGTATTAATTTCTGCGTTAATTCCTCTACTTTGATTTACCACAACTCTCGCATCATCATATTTGGCATCAAAAAAACCATACACAACTAAAACTGGTTCATGTGGTTCTAAATCTATTTCCACTACCGTTTCACAAGCATATAAACCTATTAATAAAAAGATGATTATATTTCTATAAAATTCATTCAATTATCGTACAACAAAATCAGAAAATTGATTAGCAGAAAATATACCATAACCATTTTCTACATTAGAATAAATGGTTACAGGTTCTGCAAAAGGATTACCATCCGCGCCTGAATAATTCGCAATAGATTTCTCATATAAAAAACGATCTTTTGTTATCGAGTAAATTCGAAACATGGGTACTTTATTCGGATCGTACATAAAATTATATTCTTCTATTAATGCTTTAAATTTTACTTCTTGTCCATTAATTACAACATCATTAAAAATAATTCCATCACCAGAAAACCCTTCAGTATTCAAGGATTCTATATAAACTTCATTTGATTCTACGTACGTAGAATAATCAATCCATTCATTTACAGTATCGTATACAAATGCTTGAACTTTATAATAATTTTCTACATCAACATCATCTTGAAAAGTAATGGTATATTCTAATAATTCTTCTCCAAATTCAAGACTTACACTTGTTCCAGAATTTTCTGCATTTAATATTTCAACAGGCGCAGGTAAGAATTGATTGGCAGAAACAGATTCAAATCCTGGTGCAGAAACTTTAATTTCATAATTAGCTCCTGTGGTGTGATCTAATTGATGAACTAATACATAATTTCTATAATTTTGAGGATCTACTGCATAAGTTGCATTACCAATATAAAGTCCATTTTCATATAATTCTACCGTCGCATTTTCTATAAATGGTGGATCTACATTTGCATCTCTTTTTACACTAGATGTAACGGTAACATTTATTTGATCATAAAGTGGATTTAAAAATCCGTATACGACCAATTTCGGAGTATGTTCTTCTAAATCTATTTCCACAACTGTTTCGCATGAAAAAAGAAAACATAAAAAAGGTATAATTAAGATTAATTTTTTCATTGGGATTAAAATTTAAAGCTGTACGTGAAATAAGGAATAATTGGAAAAATACTCACTTGTTTAAATGTGTTTTCACTATCATTATAATAAATGAAAAATGGATTCTTACGGCTGTATGTATTATATGCTCCTAATGAAAATGTTCTATGATATTTTTTCTTTTGTTTTTTGAAATTCACCCCCACATCTAATCTGTGGTATGCTGCCATTCTATAATTATTTTTTGATCCAGGTACTTCAACCGTTGTATTTTCATTGACACTTGGATTATTTTGCGAAGGAATAAAAGAAATATAGCTGGCTTCATTTAAAGTAATTGAATTTCCTGTTCCATATACCCAAGTTCCAGACAGATCAATTCTATCATTAAAGGAATGAGAAACAACGATACTTAAATCATGTCTTCGATCATATTTAAATGGGTATTCTTCTCCTCCATTAATATTTTCAAATACCCGATTATTCCAACTTAAGGTATATCCAATCCAACCTGTCGTATTGCCTTTTTTCTTTTGTAAAAAGAATTCTAATCCATAACTATCCCCATTTCCTTGTTCCACTTTTGTTTGCCAGTCGGTAAAAGAAAGAAAACTTGCCCCTTCTTTATAGGATAATAAATCCGTCATTTTTTTATAATAACCTTCTACACTGATTTCATAATCTGTACCAAAAGTTTTCGCTAAACCTAAAGCAGCTTGCCAAGATTTTTGTGGTTTTACATTTTCAGTTGATGGCACCCATAAATCCGTAGGAAGTCCGACTCCTTCATTGGTTAATAAATGAATGTATTGTGTCATCATAGAATAAGAAGCTTTAATGGCATAATCTCCTGGTAATAAATAACGCAATCCAATTCTAGCTTGAGGAGAAAAATACGTTTTTTCATTTACAGAAAATGCAGACATATGGAAGCCAACATTTGCACTTAAATTTTCTCCAAATTTCATATCGTCTTCTACATAAGCAAAATATTCCCAAGCTTTGGTGTCTTGGGTTCCGATAATAGTATCTAAATTAAAATCAGTTCCTTCTTCAACTTTAAATTGTAAAGCTCCTGGACTAAAAGTATGATGAATCGCATTCACGCCAAAACGAACATAATGATCTGGTGTTGGTAAATAATCAAAATCCATTTTTGCCCCCCAATCTTTTATTCCTGAAAAATATTTAGCGGCAAATTTTTCATTATCATCTGTACTCTCTGTAGATAAGTTAAATTTATACCGACTAAACGTCATACTGGTATTAGCAAATAATTTATTATTAATCATATAATTCCAGCGTAAAGCTGAAGTTATATTTCCCCAGTCAAAACCTGCTCTTTCTTTATAATCGCCATCATTAATTCTGGCATAAAATACATCTTGTCCAGCGTAGGTACTTAGATATAATCTATGTTTATTATTAAATTTATGATTCACTTTTGCATTTACATCATAGAAATAATATCCACCTCCTTCATCTCCATCTGTTTGATTTTTGATAAAGGGACGAGCAATTAAATCAGCATACGTTCTTCTACCTGAAACAATGAATGACGTTTTATCTTTAATAATTGGACCTTCTAAAGTTAGCTTAGAAGAAATCAAACCAATCGATCCTTCTCCATGAAATTTATTCATGTTTCCTTCTTTCATATTAATTTCCATAACGGAAGACAATCGACCAACATAGCGAGCAGGAAAACCACCTTTGGTTAAAGACACATTATTAATAGCATCAGCATTGAATACCGAAAAGAATCCGAATAAATGACTGACATTATAAACAGGGACACCATCTAGTAATATCAAATTTTGATCAGGACTTCCTCCTCTTACATATAAACCACTGGTTCCTTCTCCTCCAGATTGTATTCCTGGTAATAATTGCATGGCTTTCATCACATCTACTTCTCCGAGTAGAGCAGGTATCTTTTTAATTTGAGCAACGGGAACTTCCATTTTACTCATTTGAGTAGATTCTTCAATCTTATCTTCTGATTTATCCGCGGTAACTGTTACAGTAGATAATGTCAATGCATCTTCTAATTTTACTGTAAATTCTAAATCCTGATCTAAATAGATTTCAAAACTTTGTGTAGCATAACCCATGTAAGAAAAGGACAATTTAATCGTATCCTTAGGTAAGGTCATACTATAAAACCCATATAAATTACTGACAGTTCCTGAGACAGAAACGTCATCAAAGACATTGGCTTCAATTAATTTCTCTCCAGTTTGGGCATCTTCAATATATCCACTAATGGTATATTTTTCTTGATTTTGTGCTTGGACATGTAAGGACATAGCCGTACATATCAATAACCATAAAAGTTGTTTCATACCTTGTTTTTCATTTTTAGATAACATCTGTTTGATTAGGACAATCTCAAATCTATTTTCCCCTATCAGTATTTAATTAATCGAAAATGACTGTTTTATTATTACAGACTAGAATCTTTCTTTCAAGATGCAATCTGATAGCTTCAGAGATAACGATTTTTTCGACTTGCCTACCTTTCCGAATCATATCTTTAACACTATCCTTGTGGGAAATGTGTTGTATATCTTGAATAATGATAGGACCTGCATCTAATTCATTGGTGACATAATGCCCTGTTGCACCAATAATCTTCACTCCTCTTTCGTAAGCAGAATGATAGGGCTTTGGACCCACAAATGCAGGTAAAAACGAATGATGAATATTGATAATTTTATTGGGAAATTTTGCAATAAAATCATCTGAAATGATTTGCATATATCGAGCAAAAACAATGAAATCAATTTTATGTTCTTTTAATAATTCGAGTTGCTTTTTTTCTGCGGTAGCTTTATCATTTTTATCCACTTTGATAAAATGATAAGGAATTCCAAAAGGCTCTACATTATCTCTCAAAGAATCTCGATTACTAATAACCAAAGGAATTTCTACATTCCAATTTTCTGAAGGCGATTGAGTTCTATAGATAATTTCATACAAACAATGTGAAGCTCTAGTTGCAAAAACCGCCATTCTAGGTTTATCTTCTAGGAAATGAACTTCGTATTCCATTTCATATTTATGACCAATCCTTTCATAAAAGATCTTCTTGATCTTTTCCTTTTCTTCGATTTCAAAATTATCCAATTGCCATTCTACTCGCATAAAAAATCGACCGATTTGTTGATCTACATGTTCATCTAAACGAATGACATTTCCTCCTCTTTCATGTAGAAAACGAGTTACTTCTGCAACGATACCTGATTGATCAGGACAATGAATTAATAGAACCGCATTATTTTTCATCTAAATAGAAATTTTATTGAAATTTAAATCGAAACAAATGTACTGTTTAGTCTCCTATCAAAAAGTACTACCAATGCATTTATTTTATACCTTTGCAATGTAATAGGTTTTCTACCCTTTATCAAGGTAGAAATTAAAAGGGAATCTAGTGTAATTCTAGGACAGTCCCCGCTGCTGTAAGCTTCAATATAGCTTGTTTTTGTTTGCACCACTGTTCTTTTTTGAATGGGAAGGTTAATTCAAGTGAAGTAAGTCAGAAGACCTGCCATTGCATTTTAATTCATTCTTCGGAGGAAAGAAACGGTTAATGGTCATGAATATAATATCTAGAATTCAGATATTATATCTTATGGTGTTACCTGCCTGATTCCGAAATATTAATTGTAGTATTGAGGAAATTTATATTCATTATTTTCTTACTTTTAAACTTCACTATTTCTGCTCAAAGAGATAGCCTTGATACTTATTTTGATTTAGATTCTTTATATCCTCTACCTGAAATCAATGTCATTGGTTTTAATCCTAAAACGCTCAATGAAAATACACAGCCACTTATCTCTATAGCCCCTAAGAGTCTTTCAGAAATACTAAATAATATGAGTCATCTTTCTTTAAAGAATTATGGCCCTGGTAGTTTAAGTACTTTTTCTTTGCGAGGACATTCTAGTTCACAAACGGATATTATCTTGGATGGATATAGTATTCAAAGTAATATGAATGGAGTTTATGATTTATCCTTACTCCCTTCATTTTTTATCGAACAAGTTAAAATATCAAATAGCCCGAACCTTGAATCAACACTAGATGCTATTGGTGGTTCTTTACAATTAAAAACTGATCCTTTATTAAATGATTCAATATCAAAATTTCAAGTAGAATATATTACAAGTTTGGGAAGTTATTTAGATTTTGGAAATTATTTATCCTTGCAAAATAATAGAAATAAGAATGCATATTCTACATTAAAAGCCTTTTATAGATCATCTAAAAATAATTTTCCTTTTACGAATATTAACCAAATCGGAACACCTAGAGAACGTTTACCAAATAGTTCTTTTCAACAATATGGAATTCAACAAAATAATTTATTTTTTTTACCGAAAGACCACATTATTAAAAGCCAATTTTGGTGGTTAAAAAATCATAGAGATATTCCTCCAACACTCACTGAAAGTCAGAATGGAGCTTTTCAGAATGATCAAATGATCCATGGGATTCTTTCTTGGAAAAAAGATTGGTCAACTCTATTTAATTCCGATTGGAGTGTTCGATATATGAATGAAAATATTTATTATGACAGTCCTATTACGCAAACGGATAGTAGAGCACAAAAAATAGGAACGAAACTACGTTTAAATTTTATTCCCAAATCTTTACAGCATCAAATTTCTGGAATATTTAGACACGAATATTCGATTGCAGATGTAGATGGCTATGAACTAGATTCTCCTACTCAACACCGAACAAGAGCATCATTATTTTATCAATATCAAAATTCGAATATTAAATTTTTATTTTCTGTTGAAGAAGAAATTATGAATAAAAATTGGTCTCCTTTTTTATTTTCAACTAGTTTTTCTTACTTCAAAAAATGGAATAAAATTCAAGGAAAGATCAAAGGAAATCTTTCTAGGAATTATAGGCTACCTACCTTCAATGATTTATATTGGAATATTACATCAATTTCTGCAGGAAACCCCAATTTGGTGCCAGAAAAAAGTTGGAAAGAAAGCTTAGAATTCCAAGCAACGTTTCAAGGAAAAAACGAAAGTCATTTACACTTTAATCTTTTTAATTCCAATGTTGATGAATGGATTTTATGGGCACCCAATACTTTTGGAACTTGGACACCTCAAAATGTAAAAAAAGTGTGGTCTAGAGGAATTGAAACTGAATATTTTTATCATTGGAATATTCAGCCTAAAATCAATTTAATTTTCAATGGTCGTTATACTTTTACCAAAACAACCAATGAAGAAGTAACCGCTGAAGCAGAGAATACATTGCATCAACAA
Organism: Saprospiraceae bacterium; assembly: GCA_020627985.1. Classification (GTDB taxonomy): domain Bacteria; phylum Bacteroidota; class Bacteroidia; order Chitinophagales; family Saprospiraceae; genus JAHDCE01. Next base: position 13,760 of record JAHDFV010000034.1, on the reverse strand, counting down.
GTTATGTATGTCCCTTTACATGCGGGTAATCTAGGACTGGAATTAAAGTATAAATCTTTTTCTATTTTATATCAACAAATGATAAATGGAAAACGATATATAAAAACAGACAATTCAAATTCGATACCTACATATAGTATTTCCAATATTCAATTTTCGTATCGCTTTCATAAAAAAAATATTGAAATAGAACCTGTATTCGAAATCAGGAATCTATTCAATCAAGAATATCAAGTGGTCGTAAATCGACCACAACCGCCCTTGAATTTTCAAGGAACGATTTATTTTAGATTTAATTAAAACATTACAAAAATGAACAAGTATTTTTTTGGCTTAATCATCTCTCTTAGTTTTTTAATTTTTAGTTGTCAAGATGATGACAACAATACTTCAAATGGAATGTACAGTACGGGTACATTCATTATTAACGAAGGAACTTTTGGTGCAGGAGATGGAAGCATTAGTTTCTTAAATGAAGATACCTTAGAACAAAATATATTTTCTAATACTAATTCTAGGTTATTAGGAGATGTTGTTCAGTCATTGACTTTTTATGACGACAAAGGATATATTGTTGTCAACAATTCCAACAAAATGGAAGTTGTAGAAGGTGCAACTTTTGCTGAATTAGCAACAGTTACAGGATTAGAATTACCTCGTTATTTTATTGGTGCTAGTAATAACAAAGGATATATTTCTCAATGGGGATCTGATGGGGTTTCTGGTTCTATTCAAATTCTAGATTTAAATACGTATAATTTAACGGGCTCGATTTCGACAGCTGGAGGTGGTCCTGAAAAAATGGAATTAATTGGAGATAAAATTTATGTAAGTCATAGTGGAGGTTTTGGAATTGATTCTATGATTACGGTTATTGATCCATTTAATGACAATGTGATTCAAAATATAAATACTGGATATAACCCAAGTGATATTAAACAAGATTACAATGGAAATGTTTGGGTTCTTTCTCAAGGATTTACAGATTGGAGTACAGGAGCTTCGGTAAATGCTAGACTTTCTGCTTTTAATCCAAGTGATTATTCTATGATTCATGATTTTGAATTATCTGGAAATTATCCATCTAATTTAAAAATGAATGAAGATCAAACTAAATTATATTTTTTATTTAATGGAGCAATCGTAGAACAAGATGTTGACGCAGGAGCATTATCTTTACAAACTATTATTACAAATAATTTTTATGGTTTTGGAATCAATCCTAGTAACAATAACTTTTGGGGATGTGATGCTAAAGATTTTGCTTCTACAGGTGAAATTTATATTTACAATAATTCTTATACTCTAATAGATTCAATTCCAACGGGTATTGTACCAAGAGATATTGTTTTTAAAAATTAATATCTTACAATTTCAAAAACTATTTCTTAAAAAAAGTTCTTAGATTTAATTCTAAGAACTTTTTTGATTTAACAAATGATCAATGAGTATTTTAACATTTCTATTTAAACTAGAAAGTATTTCAAATTGTTAAAATTCATCTATTCTATAGATTTTAGATCATTAATGTATTAAATTGTTGTCCCAACCCATCAAATTTCAATAAAAATAAAGAAGCATTAATCACTCTCTCATATTCTCTCAGCGAGAATATATGCCGTCTACTTTCGGGTAGACGGTTTTTTATTTATCACATTTCATTTCAATTAATTCTTGAAAGACATCATCTACATTACAAAGATGCAATTGAATTCTTTTTGTAAAATCTTTTTCTAATTGAAAAGAAAAGCGGTCAATTTTATTTTTCTTCGGGTTCCATAAAGAACAAGAGATACTTTTTTGACGAATCAAATAATTTATGTCTTTTTGAATATTTAAAGGTTCAAGTCCTTTTTTATTCACAACAGATTCTTTACTAGAAATTAAATAATAATTCTCATCTATTTTATTAAAGAAAAATATTAATTCTATTTCTCTGATTTGATTATGAGCATTAGAATTTAATTTCCAAATCAACTTACCTAAATTTATTTGAATGGATGAAGAATTAAATGAATTATCTTTTAGTTGTTTCGTTTCTATTATTTTCCCTTGGCTAGAAATGATAATTTGATATGTATTATTATCATTAAGTAGTACGATTTTTTCTCTCTTTTTATCGCCTGTCAAATCGGAAGATAAAATATTTACAATTTTTTGATTTCCGATTTTATCTAAAATCAATTTTGATAAATCTTCTTTTTTAAGTTCAGTTGAAACAGTGGAAAGAATTATTTTATCTAGAGAATCAGACATCTCTTCTACAAGATCAGGATTCTCTTTAATTCGATCCATTAATTTTTGTTGATCTGTTCTTTTATCGCAATTCAAAAATAAAATGGAACATATAAAAATGAAGTATATTAAATTACTTTTCTTTATCATAAATTCTTTGAATATCTACTTCTTTATTCAATGGTTTATTATGCAATAAATGATTAACCATTTCATTGGCAAAGTATGGTCCAACGGAAGAACCTTTAGAACCTAAGGCATTAAAAATTCCAACTCTTTTATAAAAAGGATGTAAACCTAAAAGAGGACGACGATCTTTATTGGTTGGTCGGATTGCTGCTTGATGATCTATAATTTCATATGGAACTTTTAAAATACTATTTAATTTATTTTTTAAAATATTAAGATTATCCACTGTAGGTAAATCATTGAGATGATCCCATTGGTTGGTTGCTCCTATCCAATACAAATCATCTTCAATTGGAACAATATATAATTTGTGTTTTAGTATTTTTTTAAAATGAGCATTAGGGATTTTCACGATTAATCTTTCACCCTTAGCTTCTTCATAATTTAAATCCGAAAAATATGGATTAAATTTAGCTCGATATCCTTCACAAAAAATAATTCTTTCCGCTTCAATATCTTTATACTGAATATGATTTCCTTTAAATTGAATGGCATTATAATCTACAATTTCATCTCTAATTTTTTCTTGCCATTTATCAGCAAAGCATCCTATAAATTTAGAAATATTAAGCCGTCCTGATTTTCGTAATTCTATGGTACTTAATTCTTGATTTACTTTTCCTTTATAATTTCCTAAATCGGCTTCTTCAATATAATAAGATTGATAATCTGGAAAATCAGTTCGAAGCATCCATTCATTTTCTTCTCGAATGGTTGTTAATTCTCTAACAATATTTTTAGCTGAAAAGAAATTAGTATTGAAGAGTTGGCTGATCTCTGAATACGTTTGTTTAGCAAAAGGAAATAAAGGTTCTAAACAACATTATTTTTCTGTTAGCCCAAATGGTGAGTCTGAGTTGGTAAGTATTCAATTGAGTCAGGGATGTAAAGCTAAAAAGAAAGTCTTTGATTTTGATTTTGCAGATCTGGCC
>JAHDFV010000034.1:0-10394 GCA_020627985.1 Saprospiraceae bacterium | reverse complement strand
AATAAAGGTTCTACTTTCCAAGTTTTTACAAATTTCCTACCTGTTATTGGATTCATAATTCCAGCTGCTACTTTAGAAGCAGTGGCTGTTTTCACATCGTCTATAAATAAAATACGCTTCCCTGCTTTTTCTAAAAAATAACCGAGAAGCGTACCTGCAAGTCCTTGACCAACTATTAAATAATCTGTTTCCATTTATGGTTTAATTACCATGATTCTTTTAGCTCGAAGTGTAATACCTTCTTCATCTATCAAAGCATATAAATATGTACCTCTTGGCAATTGAGCTACATTAAATACAACAGTAGAATCCGAGGTAATTTCATAAGCATTCGCTTGTACCAATTTACCCGTTAAATTATATAAATTGATATTATAATTTCCCGCATCAAAACCTCGTACATCTACTTTCACATTGCTAAACGCAGGATTAGGATATGCAGAAAATACAGTGGGATCTTCTATCGCTGAATTAACGGCTGTACTGGTTTGGTTGACTTTATAAGTAACCGTTCTTGGAGTTCCTCCCACAGAATCTAAGGTGACTGTTGCAATTGATTCTTTGATGCCATCCGCTAAGTATTCATAAGATTCAACCGTACCATCTCCAAAAGTTGTAGGCAAGCCACCTAATCCTCCGCCAATAGCTCCAGTAATTAAATCCGTGACATCTACCCAAATCGGAAAAATCCCAGCCACATACATTTCTATTTTTGTAGAAGTAGTTTGTAATTTTTTTAAACGAATAACATCATAAGTGATGCCATTTGGAATTTTTAACGTTCCCCAAGCATCCACATTGGATTCTGTTTCAAACAATTGAGTAATGCGAATAGAATCAGGCTCAACTGGAAGACCTAAAGAGTCTATAAAGGGGATTTCATCTGCTGGGATGGTAAAAGAAACTCCATTGGTATCAGAATAACTATCTCCAGCTGTTAAGGGAGCTACTTTGAATTTACCTGCGGGAGTAAAAGGAGTGATAACATCAAAACCTGCCATATTACCCGCATAACCTACTTGGTTAATTGCTGTAGGGGTAATTTCCAAATATACTTCACCTCCAGCAAAATTGATATAAACATCTGCATTAGGAAATGCACCGCCAGCTGCTCCACTTGCCGCAGGTTGTACGATAATCATATCTTCCTGTCCTGAAGATAAGTTTGAAAAATCCCAAGTTTGGTTACCTGCTGCAGCTCCTTGATTAATAGAAGGTGCATTATCTGTAGAAGTAAATAATATATCCCCTTCTTGGAAAAAGGAATTATTGGTATATGTAATTTGAGCATTTAATGAATAGCTTCCCAATAAACTCAAAAATAGTATGAATAAAATATGTTTCATATTCTTTATTTGATTCAAAGATAAGGATTCTAAAAGCAATATTCGTTAAATCGTTTGCATATGCACTAATTTAGAATAAGCTCCCTTTTGACTGAATAAGTCCTGATGTGTTCCTTTTTCAATAATTTTCCCATCATCAAGAACGACTATAGTATGCGCATCTTTTATCGTAGATAATCGATGAGCTACCACTACTACAGTTCTATCTTTCATTACTTTTTGTAAGGCTTCTTGTACTAGTTTCTCTGATTTAGAATCTAATGATGATGTCGCTTCATCTAATATTAAAATTGGAGGATTTCCTAGAATGGCTCTTGCGATAGTTAATCGTTGTCTTTGTCCTCCACTTAATTTATTCCCTCGATCTCCAATAATCGTTTGATATTTATTCTCAGATTCCAAAATAAATTCATGGGCATTAGCAATTTTAGCGGCTTTCTCTACTTGATCTTTTGTAAACCCTTTCCTTCCGAAGACAATATTATTATAAATGGTATCATGAAAAAGAATAGGTTCTTGAGAAACGATACCAAACAAACTTCTTAAAGACCGAATATTACAATCTTTAATATTTTCTCCATCTATCAATATTTCTCCTTGAGTTACATCATAAAAACGAGGTAATAAATCTGTAATTGTCGTTTTTCCACTTCCTGAAGCACCAACCAAAGCAACTATTTCTCCTTCTTTAATTTTTAAATTAATATCTTCTAATACTGGAATTCCTTCTTCATAAGAATGACTTATATTTTTAAATTCAATTTCCTGTTGAAAAGAATTAATTACTTTGGCTTGATCTATTTCTTTTATATTATTTTCAACTTGTAAGATTTGCTTGACTCTATCTGATGCTGCTAGTCCTTTTTGTACATTATAATAAGCTTTTGAAAAAGATTTTGCTGGATTAATCACGCTATAAAAAGCGAATAAAAAAGTGAGAAAAGTTTCGGGAGATGTTTCTCCACTAAAGACATAACCAGATCCTATAATTAATAAAATAGCGACTACCGCAATTCCTAAAAACTCAGACAAAGGAGAGGATAAATCTCTTCTCCTAAATACAGGAATTAAAGTATTTCTGTATGCATCATTTTTCTCAACAAATGCATCTCTTCTGTATTTCTCTGCATTAAATCCTTTGATAATTCTTGTACCTGATAGCGTTTCTTCTACTACAGAAATCATATGCCCCATAATACCCTGAGCCAAAGCAGATCCTTTTTTCAATTTACTTCCAATTACACCAATTACACCACCTGTAATGCCTACCATAACTATAACAACAATGGTTAATGATGGACTTACATAAATCATATAAGTCAAACAACCAATGATCATTAATGGTTCTTTAACTAATGTTTCAATGACATTCAAAATACTAGCTTCAATTTCTTGAACATCGGAAGTCATTCTAGAAATAAGATCTCCTTTTTTTCTTTTGGAATAAAATGAAAGTGGTAATGCATTAAATTTATCATATAATTTTTCTCGAATATCTCTAACAATACCTGTTCTAACAGGTGCCATAAAATAAAGCGACAGAAAACGAAATAGATTTTTAAAAAAGAAAATAGAAATGATAAATGCACAAACATATAATAAGGCATTTTGCTTTCCTTCTGTTTGTATTAATACGAAAAACTGATGTTCTAAATATTGGATATATTTACTAATGCCTGAACTTGTCCAATCTGGTGCTTCTACAAACTTAATCTCCTGATTAAACAATAATCTTAAAAATGGAATTAATGAAGGAATACTAACTACAGAAAAAATCACCATCATAATATTACTAATGATGTTCAAACAAACATAGTGTTTATAATTTCTTATGTATTCTAATAAATTTTGTATGGCTACCATCTATTCAACAATAATACTCTTGTAAACTTCTTGAGAAAATTTTGGTTGACCAGGTTTAATGATTTCCATATTATAGTTGAATTCAATTACATCTCCTTTTTGAACATTTCGCAATAAGTTTCTCATGCTTTCTGTAAAAGAGCCTATTTCACTTTTTACCGATGTTGGTAATCCATTTTTCTTTACGGTTAATTGTAAATTTTTACAAGAATTTTCAATATCCTCAATACCACAAACATTATTCGGAACCCATTCATCATTTGCTATTTGGTGGGCAATATCCGCTTTGATAAATTCAGCATTATAATTTTGACAGATAAAATCAGATAAACGGACAAAGACTTCAGATCTAACAGTTACTGGTATTATTTTAAATTTGACAGGTAAATACTTTTGGACTTTTACTGCTTGCCCTTTTTGATAACCAGGAGTCCATTTGCCCATCGTTTGAATGACTCGTAATGCTTCATCACCACATCCATCACCAATATCTTTTACAACGGTGGGTTCTTGGATGTTACCGTTTTCATCAATAATAAATTGAAGAACGACCAATCCTTCAATTCCCTTTTCTTGAGCCTGAACGGGATATACTAGATTATCATACATGAAAGACATCACTGCCTTATTGGAACAAGATTTTTTCTTTTCATTATCTACTTCATTTATGCATTCTCCATAAACGGGCATTTGTTCTACTACTTTAAAAACATCATCTTGAGCTTTTAAAGAAAAGGTAAATAAAATGATTGTAATAAATATGATAAAAATGTAATGTGTCTTCATAAGAATATTGATTAAGAATTTCAAAATTATATTAAATTTGTCGGTATACCAATCTTATAACGAAACAAGACTCAAATTCTTGCTTATTTTTTTGGTTAAAAACATCTGATTAAAGGAAAATTTAAACCCTATGAGGTTTGCGAGGTGATTAAACACTTCGCAAAGAGGAAGATTCTTTATTCAGAAAATCATACTAAACCATGCAAATATTTTTTTGCATACTATTTTATAGAGGAAACATTTTATGCTTGAACAGCTCAACCCTATAATAATATTAATCATTATTGCAGTCTATTTCGCTGCATTGATTGGTATCTCATATTTTACCAGTAAAGATTCTGACAATGAGGATTTCTTTGTCGCGGGTAGGCAATCTCCTTGGTATTTAGTTGCCTTTGGTATGATTGGAGCTTCTCTTTCTGGAGTCACTTTTATTTCAGTACCAGGTTGGGTAGACGCTAGTCAATTTTCTTATATGCAAATGGTTTTGGGTTATCTTTTTGGATATGCCTTTATTGCATTTGTATTGATGCCCATGTATTACAAGCTTCAATTGACTTCTATTTATACCTATTTAGAAAAAAGATTTGGTCGAGTTTCATATAAAACAGGTGCGATTTTCTTTTTGATCTCTAGAACTATAGGTGCTGCGTTTCGATTATATTTAGTGGCTATTGTCCTTCAGCAATTTGTGATGGAACCCTTTGGTATTCCTTTTCCTGTAACTGTACTTGGTACGATTTTCTTAATTTGGGTCTATACTTTTAAAGGTGGAATAAAAACGATTGTTTGGACGGATACGCTACAGACACTAAGTATGCTGGTGGCAGTTGTAATGACTATCTTTTTCATTAGTCAAAAAATGGAATTAGGCATTGGTGATATGGTAGGAATGATTCAACAATCCGATTATTCACAAATTTTCTTTTTTGATGATTTCTTTTCTGATGGAAAACACTTTATCAAGCGTTTCTTAGCAGGTGTATTCATTGCCATTGTCATGACAGGATTGGATCAGGATATGATGCAAAAGAATTTGAGTTGCAGAACTTTAGTAGATGCTCAAAAGAACATGATTAGCTTTAGTATTGTGTTGGTTTTTGTAAATTTATTATTCCTAGCGATGGGTGCATTATTGTTCTTATATGCCAACAGTGTTGGTATTGAAGTACCTGGAAAAACTGATTTACTATATCCTACTATTGCCTTACAACATCTCCCTCCTATTGCTGGAATTGTCTTTATCATTGGATTAGTTGCCGCCGCATATTCCAGTGCAGATTCTGCATTGACATCATTAACGACATCTTTTTGTATAGATATCCTCGATTTTGAAAAAAAGAAAGAAGAATCTGATGGATCAATAAATTCTGAATTGAAACAAACAAGAACTTTCGTACATATTGGTTTTTCAATTCTTTTATTCTTTGTCATCATCATTTTCTGGTCGATTAATGATGATGCAGTCATCAGTCAAATCTTTAAAGTAGCTGGATATACTTATGGACCATTGCTTGGATTATATTTCTTTGGATTCTTTACTAAACAACAGGTTTATGATAAATGGGTCTGGTTAATTTGTTTAATGGCTCCAATTTTATCAGGTATCTTAAATTGGCTTGCTCCAATACTTTTAGGAATTACTTTTAAATTTGAAATCTTAATAATAAATGGTCTCCTTACTTTCATTGGTTTATTCTTTATTTCCTATTATGATGCTGATGCTGCAGAAAATGTACTAGATGGCGCAATTATTGATATAGACATGTATATACACATTATAAATTATTATTATTTATATTTGTTTGACTTCTGTAACAAGAAGTGTGTTTATTACGTTAAAACATAATGTATACCTAAGGAGGTATATTTGATATAATTAACCACATCAATAAAATTATTTAATTAGCATGGCTAAAATCCTAATCGTAGACGATGAAGAGGCAATCAGAAGAACGCTTCGTGATATCCTAGAGTTTGAGAAACACGAAGTATTCGAATCAGCAGATGGTCTCGATGGTCTAGCTCAAATCAAAAAAACAAAATACGATGTCGTAATCATGGACATCAAAATGCCAAAAATGGATGGTCTAGAGGCTTTAGATCGTATACAAATTATTTCACCTGATACTCCCGTTATCATGATTTCTGGTCATGGTAATATTGAAACGGCAGTTGAGGCCGTCAAGAAAGGAGCATTCGATTATATTTCAAAACCACCTGATTTAAATCGACTTTTGATTACCATCAGAAATGCGATGGATAAATCGAGTTTAATTACTGAAACAAAAGTGTTAAAGCGAAGAGTTGCCAAATCTAAAACTCAGGAAATCATTGGTGATTCAGCTTCTATTTCAAAGATTAAGGGAACGATTGAGAGAGTAGCTCCTACTGAAGCTCGTGTTTTAATCACAGGAGGAAATGGTACAGGAAAAGAATTAGTCGCTCGTTGGATTCATGAATATAGTGAAAGAAATAAACAATCAATTGTTGAAGTCAATTGTGCAGCCATTCCAGCTGAATTAATCGAAAGTGAATTGTTTGGACATGAAAAAGGAGCCTTTACTTCTGCTCACAAACAACGCATTGGTAAATTTGAACAAGCCAATGGTGGTACTTTATTTTTGGATGAGATTGGAGACATGTCTCTTTCAGCTCAGGCCAAAGTGCTAAGGGCTTTACAAGAAAGTAAAATTACACGTGTTGGAGGAGATAAAGAAATCAAAGTCAATGTAAGAGTATTAGCTGCGACGAATAAAGATCTTAGAGAAGAAATTTCTAAAGGTAATTTCAGAGAAGATTTATATCATCGTCTTGCGGTAATTATTATCCATGTTCCGCCATTAAATGAAAGACGAGAAGATATTCCTACCCTAGTTCAACATTTCATACAAAAGATATGTGAAGATTATGGTATGCCTTTAAAAGTGATTAATCAAAAAGCATTGATCGCTTTACAAAATGTAAATTGGACAGGTAATATTCGAGAATTGAGAAATGTAGTTGAACGATTAATTATTTTAAGTGAAAAGAATATCACAGAAGATGATGTTTACAATTATGTAATGCCAAGTTCTGCTCCTGAATCTCGATTTGGAGAATTTTTCGACAAATTTAATAATATGGATGAATTACGAACCTTTATTGAAGGAGAGTATACCAAATATAAAGCTGTCAATTAAAAGTAATCTTTTAATTAACTCTCTTATAAAGCCCTAATTTCTAAATGGAATTAGGGCTTTTTCTTTATAAATAATCCAAACAACGAAAACAATAATCCTGCAAGGATAATTATGAATTTAGGCGTAGCGCAATACAAGGCTAGTTTAGGGTAAAATTCATCATTAGCGCCTTGTATCATTTGTATTAATCCATAATTCTCAACCGCATCTAATAATGCAGCGACTAATAAAAGAGCTGCTAATATTTTAGTCGTTTTTATAAATCTATTTTTCTTTCTGCTAATTATTAGACATGCCAAACCTATGGTTTGGCTATAAACGAATAAAAATAAGTAATCTAATCCCATATTGAAATTTGCCTTAATTAAGCCGTATTCAGGGTCTTTCTTAACCCATGAATTGATCATCGTTTTGGCTGTTTTCATATCTCCTGCTAATTCAAAATCAAGTACACCCAATGGAGATTTCTCAGTAACCATGGCTTCATTCGTTATTTGCATTCCAACCATGGTGATTAATGTCATGATCAGAAAAAAGATAAAAGCATTTTTATAAGCATCTGGATGGAACCAAAAATATGGAAGTTGATTTTTCATTGCTTTTCATTTAAAAAGCCCTTGAAATAAATTAATCATTTCAAGGGCTTTCATTTTATAAATATTAAAAACTTATTTAGTTTTAGGTAAAACACTTTCATACACTCTAAGTGCTTCTTCTTCTGAGAAAGTACCTGTATAAGGAGTTCTAAATCTATAGTCTTTATCTCCTTGAATTTTCACAAAGAAAAACTCATAACTCACATTCGTGCTATCAATTGCAGTTTCATAAACGAAACCCGCATCATCTTCTCGGACTACTTTTGAAAAGTAACGTCCTTGCTTTACATCTTTTAACTCTTCCGTTTTTATCTTACTCACGTCTGTAGTTGAAGCAGAAGAAGATTGTACTAATAAGCCAAAATTATCATCTCCTTGGATGGTTACCTCTTCTATAATTCCTCCCATTGATGACTTTCTAATATCAGCACTGTCTGGTGCCATTACTGTAACAGGAAAACCATAAGACAAAAGATCTAAGGGTTTTAATTCTGATTTTTTGTCGGATTGACAAGAAAAGATAATTACAGTACTTATGATAAGAAGGAATATATATCTCATTTTTTCTTTTTTATAACGCTAATGTAAAACGTTTACAAATATATCTTAATGAAAAGGTATATAAATTTAATTAAACGAAGGTGATTGCGTTGCCATATACATCGACCAAAACATCATTAATATAAAAGATCCTATTATACTTATTACAAGATACAAGAAAAAGGACTTCAAGAATTGAATGGTTTTTAAGACTTCATTGGAATCTGAAATTTTTCTCATTTTTAAAGCTTTAAATGAGAATCGAAATAGAAACACTACAGGAACTACAAATATTGAAGACATGATTAACATCAAAAAACCAAGACCTTTCATAGCTTCTAATTCAGGAACATTAGAACTCGTAAACATCATAAAAAATGAAACACTTGATAGTAAAAACATCAAAATAAAGAGTACACCAAAAATGGCTAATAAAAGGGACCAAATACCAATTGTTCGAAATTCCTTTTGTGTTTCATTGGTAAGAATAGCTCCATTATCAGCAAAGACATCATCCATTATTATTTGATCTTGATTTTCCATTTTCTTTAATTGAATAAATTAGTAGTGATTAAAAATTGTAACACTCCATGTAATCCCCAAATCAAAACCATACATATTGCAACTATACAATATTTTTTGAAGGTAGATAAATATTGTACTAATGTATCTTCTTTATTTTCAATTCCTATTTTACGAGAAAATTGATAGATTGAAAATAAATAGTTTATCGTAAAAACATAAAGAATTAAACTCGGAATAGAAACAGCAGCACTCAATACTATTATCCAATAGGTGACTTCTTGAGATGAATCTAAAGTTGTTATTGTCATGTATAAATAAAAGATGGAAATTAATAATTGTATTATATTAATTATCACTCCTATTATCGCCCAAAACCCAGATGATTTTATATTTAACTCTACCCTATGATTAATAATATTTCCTAAATTATTTTCCATTAAAACAATCTTGTGACTAGTGAACCACCTAACATAAATAGTAATCCAACTAAAAATAATAAGGCCGCCAATAACAAAATATTTTTGATGGTTCCTGTTATTTTTTCTAAGCTATTACTTTGAAAATTATTATTTTTAAATCGAGTGATGGTAGAAGATAAACCTAATAAGTTAATCGCTAAAAAAATATTAATAATAAACTTAACGATGTAACTAAAAGATTGAAAATAAAAATAATATCTAAATGAATCATTTCCATTAAATCCAAAACTGGAAAAGAATTGAGTGATCGAATTTATGAATAAATAAATACAATTAATTATCACTACAATCCCAAAAACAAAAGCAATACTGCCTAAGGCATATATTACTCTTAATGTTGAAGGAGACAATGAATTTAATTCATTGGTTAAATCAGAATCTATGATATCATTTTGATCCATTAGTATTTTATTTCATTAATCTTCTTCTACCCATTCTAACTCGATTTGTCTTCTTTCAAGATCGGTTTTTAAAACTTTAACGAGTAATTCATCGCCTAATTTTATTTCATGATCTGAAGAAACACTTTTGGCTTTTAATCTTCCTTCTTGAATAATATATCGTTCTTCTAGTGAATCAAAAGGAACAAATCCTTCACATTTATTTTCAATTAATTCAACAAATAAACCTCGTTCAATCATTCCAGAGATAATTCCTTTAAAGGTCTCTCCGACTTGATCTTGTAAAAATTCTACTTGCTTATATTTTATCGATTCACGTTCTGCAGCCATAGCTTTCCGCTCTTGCTTAGAAATATGTTTACATTTTCCTTCCAGTGTATCCTTTTTCATTCGATAAGTATTGTCTAAATTTTTAGCCAATAATCGATGAACTAAAACATCTGAATATCTACGAATTGGAGAAGTAAAGTGTGTATAATTTTCAAAAGCTAGACCATAATGACCAATATTATTCGTAGTATATTCTGCTTTAGACATACATCGAATTGCCATCGGTTCAAGCATTTTTAATTCATCTCTTTCTCTAGCATCTTTTGCTAATTTATTAAAAGAATTGGTAATTCCTTTTGGAGAAGTTACATCAATTTTATAATTAAATCCAGCAGCAAATAAAGCA
>JAHDFV010000372.1 GCA_020627985.1 Saprospiraceae bacterium | reverse complement strand
TTTTAATTTATTCTAATTTCATATTTGACAATAGGTAATTGACTGACCATATCAACTTTTAATGTTTTTACATAAACAGAAGATTTATCTGAATAATTTTCTTTCTTTAATAAATCAGCAATTCCTTTAATTGCTTTTTTATCTAATATATTAATCGTTTTTTCTAAATCAAAATCATTTTTATTGACTTCGCAAACGTACCACAATCGCATTGAAACCAACTCGTTTCCTTTATTAAAAATAAAAAAGGAAGAAGGGTTCATCTTAAGACCATCTTCAACAATAGAAGGTTCACTTGTAGAATAATATTCTTTCAAACTATTCCCTCGAATATTAGTTGATTTATCAGGTGCTCTTTCCAATGTCTTTACAGTGGCAGATATCGTTTCATACGTATCTAATAAATTAAAATTTTTATACCCAGTTGATATAGGAGAACTGCAACCTACTAATGATATGATAAAAATTAACAATACGGATATTCTAAAAAATCTCATTATAATTCTATTTTAATTTATGTTTTAATAAGACGAAGAAAGTATGCTTATCGTTGCGCTACTTTCATTTTATTTAATTTTTCAATTGATCATTGATAAATCCTACGACTACATTTAATCCTTTATCAAAGTTTGTATTATTATTAATAATAATATCTGCTTTATGCTTATATGGTAAAATATATCTTTCAAAAGTAGGAAGAACATGATTTTCGTATCTATACAAAACATCATCTAATGGATAGTTTCTCTCTACCCTATCCCTTTTAATTCTACGAATTACTTTAAGATTTTCTTTAGCATCTAAAAATATTTTCAAATTAAATAAATTAAAAATTTCTTTAAAATGAAAAACAAAAATCCCTTCTACTATAATGATAGGAGCAGGTTTAAAAGTTAATAATTTGGGCGTTGCTAATTCATTATTAAAAGTATATTCTTCCCTTGTTATTTCTTGCCCTTTTATTAAGAGTTTTAGATCATTAAAAAAAGAAGTAGAATCAATAGATTCAGGCAGATCAAAATTTTTGACACCTTCTCCATCCGTTACTTGTTCTTCTCTGGATTTATAATAATCGTCTTGGGATACAATACACAATTGCTCAGGAGTAAATTTTTCCTTCAATTGTTGGATAAAAGTGGTTTTTCCAGATCCACTTCCACCTGTAATTCCTATGATATAAGATTGCTTTTCCATAACGGAGTGTAAAGTTAAGCAAAGAATGTTATTTTCACGAACTAATTCTTTTATACATAATCAAAGTCAATCAATAAGAATGAAAACCATCCTTATACAATCAGCAAACATCATCAATGAAGGTAAAATTTTTAATGGTGATGTATTTATCAAAAATGGAAGGATCGAGCTTATCGCTCCTCAAATTGATAAGTCCGCAGATATTGAAATTAATGCTGAAGGCAAATATTTAATGCCTGGAATAATTGATGATCAAGTTCATTTTAGAGAACCAGGTTTAACACATAAGTCTGACTTATACACAGAACCAAGAGCAGCTGTAGCAGGTGGTACGACTTCATTCATGGAAATGCCAAATACCAAACCCAATACGCTGACCCAAGAATTGTTAGAAGACAAATACCAAATTGGTAAAAGAAAGTCTTTAGCTAATTATTCATTTTTTATGGGTGCTAGCAACGATAATTTAGAAGAAGTACTTAAAACTAATCCTAAAAATGTATGTGGACTCAAAATCTTTATGGGATCAAGTACTGGTAACATGTTGGTTGATAATGCAAAAACTTTAGACCTTTTATTTTCTAATGTTTCTATGTTGATTGCTACACATTGTGAAGATGAAGCAACTGTTCGTAAAAACATGGAGGAATATAGACTAAAATATGGTGATGATATTGATGTTAAATATCATCCTATCATTAGAGATGTAGAAGGTTGTTATATCTCTTCATCAATGGCAGTAGAATTAGCTAAAAAGCACAATACTAGATTACATATTTTACATATCTCCACTGCAAAAGAATTAGAATTATTTAGAAATGACATTCCTTTATCAGAAAAAAGAATTACTGCTGAAGTTTGTGTACATCATTTAAATTTTAATGCTGATGATTATGAAAAATTTGGAACTCAAATAAAATGTAATCCAGCAGTAAAATCTGAAGCAAATAGATCCTCTTTACTTCCTGCTTTATTAAATGATACTTTAGATATTATCGCTACAGATCACGCACCTCATACTTGGGAAGAAAAAAGTAAAAATTATTGGAATGCGCCATCTGGTGTTCCTCTTGTTCAGCATTCTCTACAAGTGATGTTACAATTTTATCAACAAGGTAAAATATCCTTGGAAAAGATAATTGAAAAAATGTGCCATGCTCCCGCGATTTGTTTTAATGTTAAAGAAAGAGGATTTATAAGAGAAGGATATTGGGCTGACTTAGTACTTGTTGATTTAAATAAATCATGGACTGTTCAAAAAGATAATATTCATTATAAATGTAACTGGTCTCCTTTTGAAGGGCATACCTTTAAAGGATATGTAGAAAAAACCATTGTAAGTGGACATTTAGCTTATGACAATGGAATATTTAATGAAAACAAGATGGGAGAAAGACTTTTATTTGATAATTAAAAAAAGAGCCCTCACAAATAAATGTAAGGAGCTCTTCCTAGTGTGAAACTATAAAGGCTTCGTATTTGGGTTAAAGTGTTCTGTTTTATTGGAAAAAGTTACACATTTCCGCACTGAATGGTAGACTTTCACAAGTAATATCACTACCTACTTGAATTACAGCATCATGCTCAATCCATCTTCCATTATAATAAATTACAAATCTGTACATTTCTCCTAAATTAACTCTTATAGTCGCATTTCCATTTTCAAAATAAGCTGCGTGCCAAAAACCACATTCACTGTTTGACAGATTTCTATACCAAAATGGAAAAGTAGGTAAAATTTCTACAGCACTATTCGGACAATATCCAGTTACACTTAAACTGACTAATTCTCCTTCATTGATAGGGTTTATACAAAAATCAACATCTCCTCCACACATATCATTAATTTTTTGTTCACCCATTAATGTTCCACAATAATAGAGTCTTAACATGATAGGTTCTCCTTCTGGTGCATTTTGGAATTGAATACAATCTCCAACATAAGTACTAAAATTTCTAGTATTCCAAACTACTCCATCAGAACATCTAATCGCTTCTAATCTAAGGCTAATTGGTGTACCTTCTGGATCTACATCACTGCATATCCAAATTTTTGCTCCAAAACCACAAGCGTCTCCTTTCCAATCCCAATTCCAATATGTTAAATGTGAGAATTCTCCAGTTGCAATCAATTGACCATCAGTATTAGTTGAAATAACTACATCTTGTTCTCTTACCCATTCACCATCTTCTACTTCATAACTCCAAATAGGTATGACATCTCCACTCTGAACATTAGCATTAGTATTTGGATTGTATGTATCTGTAGGAATTTCTAGTTCAACATCAAGTGTTCCATTTTCAAAAGTCTGAGCA